>NZ_JBFBGN010000001.1:0-256122 GCF_040684675.1 Streptomyces sp. NPDC089915
GTGGGGGGTGTGTCCGTGTCGCGTGTCGTGGGGCCGTCCCGGCGGACGGCCGGGGCCGGTCAGGCCGGCAGGGATTCCCGCAGGAAGGCGGCCGCGTCCCGCAGCCGGGCCGGGACGCCGGGGCGGCGGCGCAGTCCGGCGGCGGTGGCGGCGAGCGTCTCGGTGGTGCGGACCGAGCCGATCGCGGCCGCGCGGGGGGCGATCCGCGCGATGAGCTCCTCCGCCTCCCGCCAGGCCCCGGCCCCGGCGAGGGCCGCGAGGAGTTCCGCGGTGAACAGGTGCCGGTAGGAGGGGCCGGGCGCGGTGGCCGCCTCGTGGAGCAGGGGGATGGCCCGGTCCCAGCGGCGCAGCCTGGCCTGCACCCAGCCCTGGTGGCCGAGCAGCTCGGTCTGGTCGATCCACCAGGCCCAGTGCGGGTCCCGGTACGAGATCCCGTCCAGGAAGCGGCTCTGGGCGCGGGCGATCAGCTCCAGGGGCTCGCGCCGGCCGCCGAGCAGGGCCGTCGCGTGCGCCCGCCGGATCAGGACGAGGCTGGCGACCCGGGCGGGCAGCGGCCGCCGCCCGGCCACCCGGGCGGCGGCCTCCAGGGCGGCCCGGGGCCGGCCGGTGTGGGTGGTGAGCATGCTGTGGTTCAGCAGGGTCAGCCGGGCCGTCCAGCGGTCCCCGCAGAGCCCGGCCAGGGCGAGGGCCCGCCCGTTCATCCGGTGGGCGCGGCGGTAGAAGCCGGCGTCGAAGAGGATCCAGCCGATGACCTCGGCCAGCTCGGCGAGGGCGGCGAGCGGGTCGGGGCCGAGGCCGCGCAGGGCGGCGGGGTCGGCCGACAGCTCCGGGAGCGCGCGCAGGGCCTCCCGTACGGCGGGCACGGCGGCGGTCGCACCCCGCTCGGCGTCCAGGGCGACGAGGCGGGCGACGGCGTCCCTCGCCAGCGGGGCCGGGCCCGCCTCCCCCGCGCCGGGCTCCCGCTCCGGTGCCCTCATGACAGCAGGCCGGCGTCGACCGGCCCGGGGCGGCCCCGGCTGAGCGTGTTGAAGGACGAGGCGACCTGGCTCAGCCACTCCACCTCGTCGCGGAAGTCCTCGTACGGGGGCCGCGCCGGGATCTCTGAGGCGTCGGCCCGCTCGGCCCGCTCGGCGCGCTCCTCGGCCGGGCGGCTCAGTACGGCGCGGACCTGGAGGGCCTCGCCCAGCGGGGAGGTGGGGTCCTCGGGGAGGTCCAGCGAGCGGGCCACCCGGGAGAAGTCCGCCAGGGAGAGCGAGGTGCGCAGGATCAGCTGGCCGTCGCGGATCTCGATGACGCGGCGGTAGAGGCTGTAGTGGGGGTCCCGGGGCGGCACCAGGTCGCGCAGCCAGGACCGGGGCGGGTCCAGGGCGATGTCGGGCGAGGCCTGGTACAGCGCCCACCACAGGGGCCGCAGCCGGCGGTAGGAGCGGTAGGAGCGGGTCCAGCCGCGGGCGCGGGTGATGCGGATGCCCCAGGAGGGGATGGTCCACCCGGCGATCTGGAGGAGGGCGCCGACGCTGCCGGCGGTCCACTGGACGGGGTCGAGGGCGCTGCCGTCGAAGTCCAGGCGGGTCCCGGCGATCTGTATGCCCCGGGTGACGCAGTAGACCAGGATCAGGCTGGCGCCCAGGGTGACGGTGCGCATGCCGACCTTGAGCCACTGGCGGTTGGCCATGCTGGTGAAGCGCAGCGACAGGCGGACGGTCTCGAACTGCCCGACGGCGCAGATCAGCAGGTAGAACGACATGTACAGGGCGTATCCGCCGTGCTGGATGCTGAGCAGGATCGTGGAGGTCGCCGTCTCGGAGTGCGCCACCGGGCCGACGACGAAGGAGGAGGCCACCAGCACGGCGAGCGCGCCGCCGAAGAGCAGGACGCGGTCGCGGGCCATCCGC
This sequence comes from Streptomyces sp. NPDC089915, assembly GCF_040684675.1. NCBI lineage: Bacteria > Bacillati > Actinomycetota > Actinomycetes > Kitasatosporales > Streptomycetaceae > Streptomyces > Streptomyces sp. NPDC089915. Next base: position 1,896 of record NZ_JBFBGN010000001.1, read on the forward strand.
CGGGCCTCGGCGGGCGGCGAGGACCAGTAGACGAGCACGACCTGCTGCGCGGCGGTGAGCACCACGACCGCGGACTGGGTGATCAGCGAGGTGATGTTGGGCAGCCCGAAGAAGGCGGAGATGTGCAGCCGCAGCAGGTCCAGGTCGACCAGGAAGCTGATCCCGGAGCAGAGGAAGTAGGTGCACAGCGCCCACAGGGCGACGTCGTGCCGTCTGCGCAGCAGGTCCGGGAGCCGGTAGGCGAAGGCCGCCAGGCCGACGAACGCGCAGACCCAGGCGAGGATCGCGTAGATCACGCCGGCCCCTGCTCGGGCCTGCCCAGGCCGCTCTCGATCCGGGCCACTATCTCGGCGGCCGCGTCCGGGACGCCCCAGGCGGGCTCGGTCCAGCGCTTGTTGGCGCGGGCCAGGATCAGGGAGGCCATCGTCTCGGCCTCCTGCTCCTCGTCGTCGCTGTAGCGGGAGCGCATCAGCACGCTCCGGACGGCCTCGGGGTCGACGTCGGAGAACAGCAGACCCGCCTCACCCGCCCCGCCCGTATCCTCCGGCTCCCGCGCACCGGGATCGGTGCGGTCCAACTGCAGGGACCCTTTGTGATCGAAGGCGATATGGGCGAGTTCGTGGGCGATGATGTGTTCCTTGTGGGACGCCGAAGCCGCCTTCTCGAAGGCGATGATGTCGAAGTCATCCGTTTTCAGCCATATCCCGAACAGGTGCCGTTCGGGGAAGGCCGTCGGAATCAAATGGATCGGCCGCCCGCGCTGCCCGCTGAGATATGCGTGGAGTTCGTCGATGCCGCAGCCGTGCTCCATGCCCCATTCCGAGAGCAGTCCCTCGCAGGTCCGGCGCACCTTCTTCAGGCGGCGCCTGAGCGTCCGGTCCTCCGACGCCGGTAACGCGGAGCCAGGTAACTTCATCCCTCAGTCCTCCGGCGAACCCAGCGGTCGACAACGCGGCCATGATGCCATACAGGCAACTCCACGCCGCATGGGGTGAGTTCTATCCGGCCATTCTCCAGAGGCTTTCGACCGCCGATACCGCGCCGCCCGCTCCCCCCTGCACGGGGAAACGGGCGGCGGAATGCGGGACGTGCCGGAATACCTCCCGGCGTGCGGCCCGTTCAGCGTCCGGCGAGCACTCCGGCCACTCCCCGGGCGAGGCAGGGGATCCGCTCGGAAGCTATGCCCGCGATGTTGATCCGGCCGGCGGTGGTGCCGTAGATCGCGTACTGGCGGCGCAGCCGGAGCATCTCCTCGGGCGTCAGGGGCAGCATCGAGAACATCCCCCGCTGGCGGGCGAGCGAGGCCGCCTGCGCGGCCCACCCGTGCTCGGCCAGCCGTGCGGCGAGGCTTGAGCGGTTCGCCTCGATGCGGCCGCGCATCAGGTCGAGTTCGTCCCGCCAGAGCGCGCGCAGGCCCTCGTCCTCCAGGACGGCCGTGACGACGGCGGCCCCGTGCTCGGGCGGCATCGAGTAGAGCGTCCGCGCGGCGTTCTGCAGGGCCGTCTCGGCGTGCCGCACGGCCCGTTCCGAGGCGCCCAGGACGATGGCGCAGCCGGTGCGGTCGCTGTACAGGCCGAAGTTCTTGGAGCAGCTCACGGCGACGAGCATCTCCGGCACCCGCTCCGCGAGCAGGCGGGTGGCCGCCAGGTCGGCCTCCAGTCCGTCGCCGAGGCCGTGGTAGGCGAGGTCGACGAAGGGCACCCAGCCGTCGCGGGCCGCGAGGTCGGCCAGCGCGGCCCAGTCCGCGGGCTCGGGGTCGACGCCGGTGGGGTTGTGGCAGCAGCCCTGGAGCAGCACCACGTCGTCGCGGCCGGCCCCGGCGAGGTCGCGGAGCACGCCCGCCGCGTCGAAGCCGCCCTCGGCGTCGCGCCAGCCGTAGGTGCGGACCCGGAGCCCGGCCGCCTCCAGGATGGGGCGGTGGTTGACGTACGCCGGGTCGCTGATCCACACCGTGGCGCCCGGGCGGGTGCGGCAGATCAGGTCGGCCAGCAGCCGCAGCGCGCCGGAGCCGGCGACCGTCTGGACGGCCGCGGCCCGGCCGGCCGGGCCCTGCGGGCCGCCGTCGCCGAGGATCAGGGTGAGCAGCGCCCGGTTGAAGGCGGTGTTCCCCGACAGGCCCCGGTACTCCTTGGACTCGGAGCGCTCCGCCAGCCGTATCTCGGCCTCGCGGACGGCGGCCATCACGGGGGTCCGCCCGGTGTGGTCGCGGTAGACGCCGAGCACCAGGTTCAGCCGCTCGGCCCGTTCGTCGGAGCCGAACTCGTACGTCAGGTCCCACAGCGGGTCGGTGGGCGGCGGGGGGAGGAGCTCAAGCATCTGCGGGGACCTCGGGACGGGGGCGGGCGGAGGGACGGGTACGGGGGCCGGGGCGGCGGTTGGCGAGGACGACGCCGACGGTGATGAGGGGGACGCCGACGAGCACGGCGGCGGTCGGGGACTCCCCGAGCACGGGGACGGCCAGCAGGACGACGGCCACGGGGCTGAGACTGCCCACCACGGAGCTGCGCTCGGCGCCCAGCCGGCGGATGGCGAAGGCGTACAGCAGGCCCGCGCACAGCCCGACGCCGAGCCCCTGCACGACGAGGAACAGCGCGATGTCGCCGCCGGCCGCGTGCGCCAGGCCCGTCGGGAGGACCCCGGTGAGGACCAGCAGCGCGATCACCGCGAAGGAGGGCAGGCACAGCAGCCCGATCGACCCGACGGGATCGAGGTCCACGTCGCGCAGCCCGACCGTGTAGAGGGCCCACAGGCCGCTGGCCACCAGCAGGGTGCCGGCCCCCTCCAGCACGTCGGCGTCGACGGGGACCACGTAGCGCCACACGAGGGCGGCCACCCCGGCCGCGATCAGGACGAGCCCGGCCACCTGGGCGCCCCGCGGGAGCCCCCGGCCGCGGGCCGCCAACAGGGCGGCCACCAAGAGCGGGACCATCCCGGGGACGATCGAGCCGACGAAGGCCGCCGAGGTCAGGGAGCCGCCGTGCATCGCGGCGAGGAAGAAGGGCACCCCGGCCCCGCAGACGATCATGAGCGCCGGAACCGGGCGGACGGCGGCGATCCGGCGCCTGCGCCGCCACAGGGCGGGCGCCAGGACCAGCACCGGGACGCCGAAGCGCAGCAGGGCGGCGTCGGCGGGCAGCAGGGTGGAGGAGCCGAGGGCGCGGGCGCTGAGCGCGAAGGCGGCCCAGATGGCCACCGTGACCGCGAGGGCCGCCATGCCCTCGGCGTGCGGGGAGAGCCCGAACCGGCCGGTTGTGCCGGCCGGCGGGCCCGCCGTGTCGACAGGCGCGGACGCGCCGGTGGTGTTGGTCGCGACCAAGGGAGGGACTCCAGCCTGTGAGAGCGGACCGGTCCGGCCCGTTCACCGGCAACGTTAGGGCTTGGGCCGGGGCAGCCGATTGCCAGTTCTGCCCCTCGGACATACGTTTGGGGCAGGATCTGCCAAGAACGGCCGAGAAAGCGCCGTGGAACCCCGGGAGTGGCCGTGGACGCCGTCGACCTCCAGATCATCCGGGAGCTGCAGGCCGACGGGCGGCTCTCCAACCAGGACCTCGCCGACCGCGTCCGGCTGTCCCCCTCGCCCTGCCTGCGCCGGGTCCGCCGGCTGGAGGAGGCGGGCCTGATCCGGGGCTACACGGCGGTCGTGGACCAGGTCGCCTTCGGGCTGCCGATCACCGTCTTCGTCCGGATCCGGCTGGAGCGGCACACCAAGGAGGCGGTGGCCGCGTTCGAGCAGCACGTGGCGGTGATCGAGCACATCCAGGACTGCTATCTGATGGCGGGCAGCAGCGACTACCTGCTGCGCGTGGTCATCGAGGACCTGGAGGCGTACGAGGCCCTCGTCCGGCACCGGATCCACGCCATCCCCGGGATCTCCTCGATCGAGTCGAGCTTCGCGTTCGGCAGCGTCAAGCGCTCCCTCACCTACCCCCGGCCCACCCCCGGGACCGCCGCACGGACCGTCTGACGGCCCACGCCGCCGGCCGGCCTCACGCCCGCTCGGCCCCGGGCGTCCCCTCGAAGTGGGCGACGGCGAACGCGGCGAACTCCCGTACGGCGGCGGGTGCGAAGGCGTCGCGGTCGCGGACCAGCCACAGCACCCGCCGCGCCCCTTCGTCCGCCGGCCGCGCCCAGGCCACGCCGGCGCGCAGCCCGGCGTCCCGGGCCATCGCCGGGAGCAGCGCGATCCCGAGGCCCGCGCCGACCAGGTCCAGGAGCGCGCCGGGCTCGTTGCCCTCGCAGACGACGGCGGGCCGCAGCCCGGCCCGGGCGAACAGCCGGTCGGCGAGTTCCCGCTGCCAGTGGCCCGGCCCGGGGGTGAGGAACGGCTCCCCCTCCAGCTCGGCCGTGCCGACGCCCTCCCGGCCGGCCAGCCGGTGCCCGGCGGGCACGGCGAGCAGCACCTCCTCGCGGAGCAGCTCCACCGACTCCAGCCCCGGCCCGGCGAGCGGCTCCGAGGCCAGGCAGAGGTCCACCGCGCGGGTGCGCAGCAGGTGCGCCATGGCGTCGGCCGGACACTGGCGCAGCCGGACGTCCACCCCGGGATGCGCGGCGCGGTGGCCCGGGAGCAGGGCGGCCACGGTCATCAGGGTCTCGGTGGCCACCGTCACCGCGCCGGCTCCGGCGCCTGCCGCCTCGGCCAGTTCGCGGCGGCCGTCCTCCAGTTCGCCCAGCGCCCGGTCGACCCGGCGCAGGAAGGCGGCTCCGTGCCGGTTCAGCCGGATGCGGCGGCCCCGGCGTTCGAAGAGCTCCACGCCCAGCTCCGCCTCCAGGCGGGCGACGGTGCGGCTGACCGAGGGCTGGGCCACGCGCAGTTCGGCGGCCGCCCGGCTGATGTGCTCGTGGCGGGCGACGACCTGGAAGCAGCGCAGCGCGAGCAGGTCCATTCCCCGTCCCCTCATAACCTTCAGGGCATCCTTTCATGGCCGAACCGGTCTTGGACCGTATGAACGGAGCCCGCCTAGCCTGCGGAGCATGACGGAGAACAGCGGCAACCCGATCCCCCCGTACCGGAGTTACGTCGAGGCGGCGCTGGAGGTGCTCGCCCGCTCCCCCGGCCGCCCGGCGGTGGTCCCGGCGGAGGGGCCCGCCCTCACGGCCGGCGAGTTCCGGGACGGGGTGCTGCGGACGGCGGCGGAGCTGGCGGCGCGGGGCGTCGGCCGTGGCTCCACCGTCACCTTCCTCACCGGCAACCGGCCCGGGGCGCTCGTCGCCCGGTACGCGGCGAACCTCATCGGCGCCCGGGTGGTGTTCCTCGGCGAGGGCACGGCCGCCGGGGCACGGGCCCGGATCGCCGCGGGCGTGGACACGGCGCTCCTGCTCGTGGAGCCCGGGGCGGAGGAGGCCGCAGCGGAGCTGCTCGCGCGGGCCCCCGTACCGGCCGTCCTGTCGCTGGGACCCTCCCCGGCCGCGGAGGACCTGACGGCGGCCGCCGCGCTGCGGCCGCCGCGCCCGGTGGCGGGCGCGGCGCTCCCCGGGGACGACTGGTGCGTCCGCTTCACCGGCGGCACCACCGGGCTGCCCAAGGGCGTCCGGATGCCGCACGGCCCCTACGCCCGGACCCTGGCCCTCTACGCCGGCCGGCTCCCCGCCGGAAGCCCGCCCCGGACCCTCGCCTGCACCCCGCTCGCCCACATGGCGGGCGTCCTCGCGGACATCACCCTGCTCGCCGGGGGCACCGTCGTCCTGCGGCCCTCGTTCGACGCGGGTGACGCCCTCGCCGCCCTCGCCCGCGAGCGCGTCACCGACCTCTGGCTCCTGCCGCCGCTGCTGTACGAGCTGCTGGACCACCCGGACCTGTCGGCCACCGACCTGTCCGCCCTGCGCCGGGTCTTCTACGGCGGCACCCCCGCGTCGGCGCGGCGGCTGCGGGAGGCGGCGCGGGCGCTCGGGCCGGTGCTGCACGGCTGGTACGGGCAGACGGAGGCGGGGAACATCGCCGAGGTGGCGCCGCACGAGCACGGGGTGACGGGTCCCGGCGGCCGGCCGACGGCGGGGCGGGCGGCGCCCGGCGTCACCATCGAGGTCCGCGGCGCCGACGGCCGGCCGCTGCCCGCCGGGGAGAGCGGGGAGATCGTCGTCCGCTCCCCCATGACGATGAGCGGGTACTGGCGGCGTCCCGCCGAGACCGCCGAGGTGCTGCGCGACGGCTGGATCCGCACCGGGGACGTCGGCTGCCTGGACGCGGAGGGCCGGCTGTTCGTCCTGGACCGGCTCGGGGACGAGATCGTCGTGGTCGGCGGGCACGTCCGTCCGGCGGAGGTGGAGGAGCTGCTGCTCGGCCATCCCGCCGTCGCCCGGTGCGCGGTGTTCGGGGTGCGCCGGGCGGACGGGACCGAGGAGGTCCACGCCGCGGTCGTCCCCGCGCCGGGGCGGGACGCGGGGCCCGACGCGGTCCGGGAGTACGTGGTCCGGCACATGGGGGCGACGTACGCGCCCCGCGCCGTGCACACCGTGGACCGGATCCCGCTGACCGCGGTGGGCAAGCCCGACAAGCGGCTGCTGGCCGCCACGCTGGGCGCGCCGGACGGCGGGGACGCGGACGCGGAGGGGGGCGCGGATCAGGCGTAGCGGGCGAAGAGGGCCTCGACGTAGCGTTCCAGCCGGTCCGTCAGCACGGCGGCGGTGAGGTCGCTCCGGCCCAGGGCGCGCCAGGGGACCCCGACCTTCTCGGCGTCCGGGGCGAAGGCCAGGGCGTCGAGCAGGCGCCAGTACAGGTGGTCGGCGCCGTCCGCCAGGCTGCCGCCCGCCGCCGTGTACCGGTCGGCGAAGTCCATGCCCGCCGGGACCCCGTACAGCAGGGCCAGGGCGGTCGAGCAGTGGGCGACGTCCAGGTCGGCCGGGCCCCAGGAGGTCTCCACCCAGTCGACGACCCCGCTGATCCGCAGGTCCGCCCCGGAGCCCTCGAAGAGCACGTTTCCGGGGTGGAAGTCGCGGTGCAGGAAGCAGGCCCGGTGCCGCGGGGGCTCGCGCCGGATGACCTCCGCGGCCCGCCGCCACAGCTCCGGCCGTCCGGTCCGCGCGGGCGGGGTGACCCCGTCGGCGGAGGTCCACGCCTGGTAGGCGCGGGGCCGGTGGCCGGCGGGCACCTCCAGCCGGTGGACGGCCAGCAGCTGCCGGGCCAGCAGCCCGGCGCGCGGCCCCGCCTCCTGCGGGTCGACGCGCACGGAGCCGGGGAGCAGGGACATCAGCAGGGAGGGGTGGTCGCAGTGGCGCGCCGTCGGGTCCAGGGCCACCAGGGAGGCGGCGGGCACGTCCGTGGCACCGAGCAGGGTCAGGACGGCCGCCTCCCGCGTGAGCAGGCCTTCCGCGTGCCGCCGGTAGAAGGGCCGGACGAAGGACCGCAGGACCAGTGACCGGGGGCCGGCCGCCGCACCAGCCAGCTCCAGGCGGCGCATCCGCGAGGTCCAGCCGCCCTGGAGCGCGGTCGCCGCCTCGACGCGCTCGCCGTCGGGCAGCAACTCCTCCACCCACGCCCTCGTCGCGGCCCAGTCCTCTTCCACCCCTGTACGCGTCGTCATGGCCGGAGCCTAGTTGCACAGGACACGGACCGGGGGGAAAACCGGCGGCGATCACGGGGTCCGGCCGCCTAGGCTCGCCCCATGACCGGCCCGGAACTTCAGCAGATCAACACCTTCCTCTCGGCCTTCGCCCGCCGCAGGGCGGGGCGGACCGTCGAGGTCCCCGGCGGATTCGCCGCCCTCGACGACGAGTTCGCGCTCTCCCACTCCAACAACCACCTCGTCATCGACGGGGCGACCGATCCCGCGGCGCTGCCCGCGCTGGCGGACCGGGCGCTGGGGCACCTGGACCACCGTCTGATCACGGTCCTCGACGAAGAGCTCGGGGAGGCCTGCGCGGAGCCGCTGCTCCGCGCCGGCTACACGAGGTCCACCTATCTCGTCATGCTGCACGGGGGCCCGGTCCCGGCGGGCGGCGGGGCGGGCGAGGTGGACCTGGAGGACCTGCGGGTCCCGCTCGCCCGGCGCTGGCGCGGCTACCTGCCCGATGCCGGCGAGGAGGTGATCCGCCAGCTCGTCGACCGCCGCGAGGCCGGACGGCGCGGGGCGGACGAGGTGCGGTTCATCGGCGCCCGCACGCCGGAGGGTGAGGTCGCCTCGTGGGCCGACCTCTACCTGGACCGGGCCACGGGCACGGCCCAGATCGAGGACCTGATCACCTCGGAGCTCCACCTCGGACGCGGCTACGCGGACGCGGTCCTCGCGACCGCCCTGCGCCACGCCGCCGACGCCCGCTGCGGCACGCGCTTCCTGACCGCCGACGCGGAGGACTGGCCGCGCCACTGGTACGAGCGCCGCGGCTTCTCGGTCATCGGCCGGCACCTCGGCTTCGAGCGCCACTGACGGCGAGCGCCGCTGACGGCCGAGCGCCGCTGACGGCCTAGGCCAGCGCGGCCTCGAAGACGGCGTAGGCCGCCGCGTCGAAGAGGACGAAGCGGACCTCCTCCACCCGGGTGGGGGTGGTGCGGACGGTCTCGATCGCGATGCGGGCGCCGTCGTCCATCGGCCAGCCGTAGATCCCGGTGGAGACGGCCGGGAAGGCGACCGTGCGCGCGCCCAGCTCGTCGGCCACGCGCAGGGACTCCCGGTAGCAGGACGCGAGCAGGTGCGAGCGGTCCTCCTCCTTCGACCAGACCGGGCCGACGGTGTGGATGACGTGTTCCGCCGGGAGGCGGCCGGCCGTGGTGGCGACCGCGCGGCCCGTGGGGAGGCCCTTGCCGTAGTGGGAGCGGCGCAGGTCCTCGCAGGCGGCGAGGATCTCGGGGCCGCCGCGCCGGTGGATGGCCCCGTCCACGCCCCCGCCGCCCAGCAGCGAGGAGTTGGCGGCGTTGACCACCGCGTCCGCCTCCTCGGCGGTGATGTCGCCCTGGACGAGGGTGATCCGGACCATCAGCGGGCCTTTCGCAGGTGCCGCCAGACCGCCTTGGCCGCGTTGTGCCCGGACATGCCGTGCACGCCGGGGCCGGGCGGGGTGGCGGAGGAGCAGAGGAAGACCGCCGGGTGGGCGGTGGTGTACGGGGAGAGCGTGAGCTTGGGCCGCAGCAGCAGCTGGAGTCCGGCGGCGGCGCCGCAGGCGATGTCCCCGCCCACGTAGTTGGGGTTGCGGGCGGCGAGCTGCGGGGGCCCGGCGGTGGCGCGGGCGAGCACCAGGTCGCGGAAGCCGGGGGCGAAGCGCTCCAGTTGGCGTTCGACGGCTTCGGTGAGGTCGCCCTCCCAGCCCGCCGGGACGTGCCCGTACGCCCAGAAGACGTGCTTGCCCTCCGGGGCCCGGCCGGGGTCGACCAGGCTGGGCTGGGCGGTGATGAGGAAGGGGTTGCGGGGGGCGCGGCCGCTGGTGGCCAGTTGGAGCGCGGCGTCGATGTCGCGGCTGCCGGGGCCGACCTGGACGGTGCCGGCCCGGCGGGCCGCCTCGGCGGTCCAGGGGACGGGGCCGGACAGGGCGTAGTCGAGCTTGAAGGCGGCGGAGCCGTAGCGGTAGCCGTCGTACGCGCGGCCCAGGCGGGCGATCCGGGCCAGTGCGGTCGGGGAGGTGTCGAAGACGTAGGCGCGGGCCGGGGGCAGGTCGTCGAGCCGCTTGACCTCGAAGCCGGTGTGGACGGTGCCGCCGAGGTCGGCGAGGTAGCCGGCGAGGGCGTCGGAGATGGACTGCGAACCGCCGCGCGGCACGGGCCAGCCGCCCGCGTGCGCGGCGAGCGCGAAGACCAGGCCGACGGCGCCGGTGCCGATCCCGCTCAGCGGGGCGATGACGTGCGCGACGAGCCCGGCGAACAGGGCCCGCGCGCGGTCGTCGCGGAAGCGGCGCAGCAGCCAGGTGGAGGGCGGCAGGCCGGTGAGGCCGAAGCGGGCCAGGAGGAGCGGGTCGCGGGGCAGGGCGGTGTTCGGCAGGGACATGAAGTCCCGGGCGAGGGTGTCCCATCGGCCGAGGTAGGGCTCCACCAGGCGCCGGTAGGCGCCGGCGTCCCGGGGTCCGAAGGAGGCCGCCGTCTCCGCGACGGAACGGGAGAGCACGGCGGCCGTGCCGTCGTCGAAGGGGTGCGCCATGGGGAGCGCGGGGTGCAGCCACTCCAGCCCGTACCGCTTCAGCGGCATCGTCTTGAACACCGGGGAGCCGGCGCCCAGCGGGTGCACCGCCGAGCAGGGGTCGTGGCGGAAGCCGGGGAGGGTGAGCTCCTCGGTACGGGCCCCGCCGCCGATGGATCCGGCGGCCTCGAAGACGGCCACCGAGTGGCCCCGGCGGGCGAGTTCGACCGCGGCCGTCAGGCCGTTGGGCCCCGCCCCCACCACGACTGCGTCGAGAATCGACGGCACTGACAGCTCCTTCGTCCGGCGGCGGCCACTGCCCCCAGCCTAGTCCGCCCGTCCCCGGCCCCTCAGCCCTCGCCGCGCAGCAGCTCGCGGACGCGGACCGCGGTGGCCTCGTCGCGGCCCACGGCGAAGGGCAGCGCGTTGTCCCGGTCGACGCGGAAGGGCACGCGGTCCACGGTGCTCTGGGCACCGCCCGCCTCCCCGACCAGCAGCAGTCCGGCCGCGTGGTCCCAGGCCGAGGGCCAGGTGAAGGCCAGCGCGTCCATCTCGCCCCGGGCCACCCGCAGGTACTCCAGGCCGGCCGAGCCGCAGGGCCGGGCGGCGACTCCGGGCACGTCGAGCCGGGACAGGTGGCGCCGGTCCTCCTCGGAGGTGTAGAGCGGGTGGGCCGTCGCCACGCGCAGGTCGGCGCCGGGCTCCGGCGAACCGCTGCGTATCCGCTCGCCGTTGACGTACGCGCCCTGCCCGCACACGGCGGTGGCCAGGACGTCCAGGGCCGGGGCGTAGGTCCAGGAGGCGAGGATCTCGCCGCGCAGGGCGAGCGCGACGAGGGTGCAGAAGTGCGGGTCGCCCTCCACGAACTGCCGGGTGCCGTCGACCGGGTCGACGATCCACACGGGCGCGTCCGCGCGCAGCGCCGCGTAGACCTCCGGGTCGGCGTGCACCGCCTCCTCGCCGACCACGGCGGAGCCGGGCAGGAGCCGCGTCAGCGAGGCCGTGAGGTCCTGCTCGGCCAGCCGGTCGGCATCGGTGACCAGGTCGTGCGGACCGCTCTTCTGGTCCACCTCGTGGTCGGCGAGCTGCCGGAACCGCGGCATGATCTCGGCCGCGGCCGCCTTGCGGACGGCCTCTTCGACGGCGGACAGGTCACGGGCGAGGAATTCATCGATCATGCCCCCATCAGATCACGCCGTGCCGTCGAACCCCACCGGGTTCCCGGGCGTCCGGGCGGACACCGGATGACGGCCCGGTGAACCGGGACGGCCCCGCGGCACCGGGCCCCCGCCCCCGCCCCCGCCCCCGCCCCCGGCAGGACACCTCCCGGGGGCGGGGCTAGCCTGGAAAGGGGTCGTCCGTGCGTGGAGAAAGGCGGCGGGCTCATGAGGGGACGACGCACCGGAAACGCCCTGGCGGTGGCCACGGCGGTGGTCCTCGGAACGGGCGGAGGGGTCGCCTTCGCCGACGACCTCTCGCCCAAGGAGATCTACGAGCGGGCCGCGCCGGCCACGGTGAAGGTCTCGGGGCCCAAGGCAGACGGCAGCGGGATCATCTACGACGCCGAGAAGGGGCTCATCGTCACCAACGCACATGTGGTGCAGGGGGAGCCGTCGTTGCGGGTCACGGTGGAGGACCGGGCGCCCGCGGCCGCCCGTGTGCTCGGGATCGATCCCTGCGAGGACCTCGCCGTGCTGCAATTCTCCTCTCCCCAACCGGACTTGAAGCAGCTGAAGTTCGGAAGGAGCGCAGACGTCGCCGTCGCCGACACCGTCACCTCGCTGGGCTATCCCGCCACGTTCGAGAAGGAGGGAACCTCACAGAAGCCCGTGTTCACCACGGGTGCCGTGCAGAATCCGAACGTCAAGGACGCCGTTCCCGACCCGTCCCTGCCGCGTTACCCCGCCACGCTGCAGCACTCCGCCACCGTCAATCCGGGCAATTCCGGCGGACCGCTGCTCAACGGGAAGGGGGAAGTGGTCGGGATCAACACGCTCGGCAACGGGAATGCGGGGGTGGAGGGGCAGTTCTACGCCATCAGCAGTGACCACGTCCGGCCGCTGCTCGACACGCTGGCTTCCGGCGAGAAGAGGAACGACCCGGGATGGGAGCTGGCGTACCTGCACGACCCCACGCTGCCGGATACCTTCACGCCCGAGGACGCCCCTACGATCGAGAAGATCCAGAAGCAGTTCAAGGACGTCGAAGGGATGATCGTCACCGATGTCCAGCGCAATTCCGCGGCCGAGAAGGCGAAGATGCAGCAACTTGACGTCATCACCGACGTCAAGGGCTCTCCTGCCGCCTCCTTCGCGGATGTCTGCGACGTCCTCCAGTCCGCCTCTCCGGGCGAAACGGTGCCGCTGAGCGGGATCTACACCCAGTCGTTCACCGACGAGGCCGGCAGGCCGATCAAGGCGGGCGAGGCCTGGGACGCGAACCTCGTCCTGGACAAGTAGTTTCAGCGGGTTCGACGCGAGGTGCCCGGAGCCTGGTGAGGCTCCGGGCACGCGCGTCATGCTGCGGGACGGTCGATCAGAAGGTGAGCTTGAAGTCGGTGATCGTGCCGGTGTCGGCGGCTCCCTTGTCCTGGACCTTCAGCTTCCAGGTGCCGTTCGCCGCCACGGCCGAGGCGTTGACCGTGTAGGTCTTGTCCAGGTTGGCCGTGGAGTCGGACGAGGAGTTCTGCAGGCGGTACGAGGTCCCGTTGGGGGCGACGAGGTCGATCTGCAGGTCACCGATGTAGGTGTGGGTGATCTTCACACCGACCTTGAGGGCGCTCGGCGCGTTGCCGGTGATCCCGGTGACGCTGACCGACGAGGTGACGGCCGGGCCGGGCGAGTCCGGGATGGCCACGCGGGTCGTACTCTCGAAGACCTTGCCCGGGTTGGGGTTGCCGCCGCCGGAGCGGGCGCCGACGTTGATGGCGGCCCAGGCGTCGGTGATGGCGTTGACCTCGGCGCTGCCGGCGCCGTACAGCTCGGTCGCCGCGGCGATCGTGCCCGTACGGGCTCCCGCGTAGTCCGTGCTGGAGTTGAACTTGGTGGTCAGCGCCTTGTACCAGATGAGCTGGGCCTTGTCCCGGCCGATGCCGGTGACGGGCAGGCCGTCGGAGGTCGGCGAGTTGTAGCTCACGCCGTTGATGACCTTGGCGCCGGAGCCCTCGGAGGCCAGGTAGAACCAGTGGTTGGCCGGGCCCGAGGAGTAGTGGACGTCGAGGTTGCCGACGCCCGCGTACCACGCGTCGGCGGAGCCGCCGTCCTTGCTCGGCTTGTCCATGTAGCGCAGCGGGGTGCCGTCGCCGTTGATGTCGATCTTCTCGCCGATGAGGTAGTCGCCCGGGTCGCTCGGGTTGTTGGCGTAGAACTCGACGGAGGTGCCCATGATGTCGGAGGTGGCCTCGTTCAGACCGCCCGACTCGCTGCTGTACTCCAGGCCCGCGGTGGCCGCGGTGACGCCGTGCGTCATCTCGTGGCCGGCGACGTCCAGCGAGGTCAGCGGGTCGTTGTTGCCGGACCCGTCGCCGTACGTCATGCAGAAGCAGCCGTCGTCCCAGAAGGCGTTGACGTAGGCGTTGCCGTAGTGGACCCGCGAGTAGGCGGCGACGCCGTCGCCGCGGATGCCGGAGCGGCCGAAGACGTTCTTGTAGAAGTCCCAGGTGACCCCGGCGCCGTAGGCGGCGTCGGCGCCCGCGGTGGCGGCGTTGGAGTTGGCGCCGTTGCCCCAGGTGTCGTTGGTCTGGGAGAAGAGCGAACCGGTGCCGGACGTACCGTGGTTCAGGTTGTACGTCTTGTGGCCGCCGCGGCCGGTGTCGTTCAGGGTGAAGTTCGACCCGGACTGCGAAGAGCCGAGGGTGACCTGGCCGCTGTAGTGGGTGTTGCCGACACCGGTCTCGATGCCCTGCCACTGGTGCAGCTTCGCGCCGGTCTTGGCGTCGGTGATGACGTGGAGCTGGTTGGGGGTGCCGTCGTCCTGGAGGCCGCCGACGACGGTCTCGTAGGCCAGGGTCGGCACGCCGTTCGCCATCCACACGATCTTGCGGGGCGCGGCGTCGGTCTTGTCGGCCTTGGAGCCGACCGCCTTCGCGGCGTCGAGGGCCTTCACGGAGGCCGCGGCCGGCGCGTCGGCCGGGGCGGTGGTGGAGACGCCCGCCAGCTGGGCCTGGTTCGCCTTGGTCACGTTCTGGGTCTTGTCGGCCGCGCTGCGGTCGACGACCAGGTCGCCGCCGAGGACGGGAAGTCCCTCGTACGTGCGCTCGTAACGGGTGTGGGTGGTACCGTCCTGGTCCTTGACCACATCGTGGACGAGGAGCTTCTCCTGCGGGCTCAGGCCGAGTTCCTTGGCCGTGGCGGCCGTGGTGCTCTGGGCCTTGGCTATGAGCTCGGCGCGCTGGGACGGGGTGAGCTGCGCGGGCAGGGCGCCCGGGTTGCGCGGCTGGCCCTTGGCGGCGGCCGTGCCGGCCGAACCGCCGGGCTGCGCGCTGGCGCTGCCGGCCTGGACGCCGACGGTGAGCAGGGCGGCTGCGGCGAGCAGGGCGCCGGTGGCGCTGACGTTCCGCCTGTGCGTGGACTTCACGCTGACTCCTTCTGCGTGTGGGGGGTGGAACCGGGCAGCCGGGATTCCGGCCGCTCGGGCAGAGCGGTGCGGAGCTTTTCGGTGGTGGGGATGGGGAGAGGTTGCCAGCGAACTCCATGATCGCCATGGACACGACAGGTATGCGCCGAAACACGTCCGGAATTAGCTGGCACGCGTCCGCTGAGCGGACACGTCGGCGCGGAGCGAATCGGCACACAACCCCTCAACTCCGCCGATAACCAACGGGTTTTGACCAGATCCTGGTACTCGGCGTCGTGTTGCGCATTCAGGTAAAGCGTTCGACATCAAGCGTCAAACAGCCTTGTCCTGCACATGACTTGACGGGTGGGATCGCGTGAGCCGCTCCGAGCGGCGCCACCCCCCAAGGGAGTCCGTCATGCATCCGATTCGTCGTACGTGGCCGCGCGCCGGGGCCACCACGGCCGCCGTCGCGGGCCTCGTGCTCACCGCCGCGGCCGCCGCCCCGGTGGCCGGCACCGCGACCGCCGCGCCCGCCCCGGCCGTCCCGCGCACCGCGGCCCGTCCGGCCTCCGCCGGACACCAGCTGGTCCGCGCCGTGGGCAGCCCGCTCTCCATCGAGGAGTGCCGGGCCAAGTGGAAGATCGCCTGCTACAGCCCGCTCCAGTACCGCGAGGCGTACGGACTGAACCCGCTCTACAAGGCGGGCATCACCGGCAAGGGCCGCACCATCGTCATCGTGGACTCCTTCGGCTCGCCGACCGTCCAGCACGATCTCGACGTCTACAGCAAGCAGTTCGGGATACCCAGCACCAAGGTGCAGGTGGTCAAGTGGGGCAACGTCCCCGCGTGGGACCCGAAGAACGAGGACATGCTGGGCTGGGCCGGCGAGAGCACCCTCGACGTGGAGATGGCGCACGCGGTGGCGCCGGACGCGAAGATCGTCCTGGTGGAGACCGCCGTCGCCGAGACCGAGGGCACCACCGGACTCCCGGAGATGATGGACGCCGAGAAGGCCATGATCGACCGCGGCATCGGCGACGTGATCACGCAGAGCTTCGGCGCGACCGAGAACACCTTCCCCGGTTTCGACAAGGGCGACTTCTCCAGCATCCGCAAGCTGCGCTACGCCTTCGAGGCCGCCGCCCGCAACCACGTCACCGTGCTCGCCTCCTCCGGCGACGGCGGCGCCACCGACAACACCGCCGACGGCACGGGCTACTACCACGAGCGCGTCAACTCCTGGCCCTCGTCGGACCCCCTCGTCACCTCCGTCGGCGGCACCCAGCTGCACCTGGACGACAAGGGCGTGCGGACCGCGCCCGAGAGCGTCTACAACGACAACGGCGCGGGCGGCGGCGGCCAGTCCCACGTCTTCTCCCGCCCCGCCTTCCAGAACGGCGTCGCCGGCGTCGTCGGCGACCGGCGCGGCACCCCGGACATCTCGATGGCCGCGGCGGTCAACGGCGGCGCCTGGATCTACTCCAGCTTCGACCCCGCCGCCACCGGCTGGGACGTCTCCGGCGGCACCAGCGAGGCCAGCCCCCTGTTCTCCGGCATCGTGGCCCTGGCCGACCAGGCCGCGGGCAAGCGCCTGGGCGACATCCACGAGGCCCTGTACCGCCTGTACGGGCGCTCCGGCCACGACCGTTCCACCGGCATCGTCGACGTCAACGACGGTACCGACAACAGCTACCAGGGCGTCACCGGCTACCCCGCGGTGAACGGCTACGACATGGCCACCGGCGTCGGCACCCTGGACGCGTCCCGCTTCGTCCCGGCCCTGGCCCGCGAGGGCCGGCGCGGCTGACGCTCCCCCGCACCACGCGGACCGGCGGTGCCCCGCGTCAGTCGGAGGCGGGGCCCGCCAGGTTCCGGGTGAGCCACTGCAGGGCCTCCGGGATCATCTTCTTGAAGTCCGAGGTCAGGTGCTTGCCGCCGGGCTGCTCGTAGTACTCGATGGCGACGGGCGGGACGGCCTTGGCCATCCAGCCCTTGACCACGCCCTTCTCGTACGGGTCGGCGCCGCCGGCCGTGACCAGCATCCGCACGTCGGCCTTGCCCTGGGTGACGAGCTGGTCGGGGCTGTTGGCCGCCTTCTCCGCGGCGTGGCCCCGCCACAGGAGGGAGTCCGGGGCGAAGTAGCCGTCGATCGGCACCGCGGCCTTGTAGACGTCCGGGTGCTGCAGCGCGAGCTTGGCGCTGCAGAACGCGCCGGTGGAGGCGCCCATGACGCCCCAGCCGTCGCGGCCCTTCAGGGTCCGGAAGCTCGCGCGGACCCAGTCCGGTATGTCCTGGGCCATCCAGGTCCCCATCTTGGGCTGGCCCGGGATGTCGGAGCAGTCGAGCGCGTTCTTCTCGTCGGCGGTGAAGTTCTGCACCGGCATGATCATGATGAACGGATGGGCCTTGCCCTCCTTCACCAGCCGCGCGTCCTCCTCCTGGACGGGCAGCTGGCCGCCTGCCCAGGTGTTGTAGCCGTTGCTCTGGCCGCCCGCGTACAGGGTCAGCACCGGGAAGCCGGTCGTCGCGTACTTGGGATCGTCGTACTCGGGAGGCAGCCAGACCCACACCTGTCCGGTCACCCCGGACTTCGGGCCGGCCAGCCGGGTCATGAAGACCGGTCCGGCGGCGGTGTCGCGGACCTTGGTCAGGGAGGGCGCCGGACCGGTCGGCATCTGCACCTTCCGCTCGGCGGCCGGGACGGGCCGCTTCGCGGAGGGCGCGGCCGGGGCTGCGGGCGTCTTCGCCTTCCCCTGGCCGCCGCAGCCCGCGAGGGGGACGGCCAGGGCCAGGACGGCGGCGGCGGCCAGGACGGCGCGGGAGGCGGACGGCTGTCTGTGCACGGTGAGGACTCTCCGGCCGATGGTGCGCCCGGCCGGTCTGACGGGGCGGCGGCCCCCGCGGGGCCGGGCGTGCCCGGGGTGCGGCGCTGGCGCGTTCCCCCGGGAGTGCTGGGCGCTGGGTTCCCCGCGGAACCCGCGGCGACCCGCGCTCCTGATCCTATGGCAGGAGCGCGGGTGGCCGGGGTCCGGCCCGGTCCGGCGGAGCGTCAGCCGGCGAGGGCGGGGATCACCCGGGTGCCGTAGGCGTCGATGACGTCCTCCCGGGCGTCGTGCATGGCGTAGACGGCGAACTGGTCCACGCCCAGGTCGCGCAGGGCGCGGAGCTTCTCGACGTGGGCCTCGGCCGGGCCCAGCAGGCAGAAGCGGTCGACGATCTCGTCGGGGACGAAGTCCGTGGACGGGTTCCCGGCGCGGCCGTGGTGGCTGTAGTCGTAGCCCTGGCGTGCCTTGATGTACTCGGTGAGTTCGTCCGGGACCATGCCCGAGTGCTCCCCGTAGCGGGAGACGAGGTCGGCGACGTGGTTGCCGACCATCCCGCCGAACCAGCGGCACTGGTCGCGGGCGTGGGCCAGGGCGGCCGCCGAGTCGTCGGCCGTGACGTAGGCCGGGGCGGCCACGCAGATGGTGACCGACGCCGGGTCGCGGCCGGCCGTCGCCGCCGCGTCGCGGACCGCCTTGACCATCCACTCCGTCAGGAAGGGGTCGGCGAGCTGGAGGATGAACCCGTCGGCCTTCTCACCCGTCAGGGCGAGGGCCTTCGGCCCGTACGCGGCCATCCAGACGGGCAGCCTCCCGTCCTTGATCCAGGGGATGCGCAGGGCCTTGCCGTCGACCTCGGCCTCACGGCCCTCGGCGAGGTCCCGGATGACCTCGATGGCCTCGCCGAGGCGGGCCAGGGTGTTGGGGGCGCGGCCGGCGACCCGCATCGCCGAGTCCCCGCGGCCGATCCCGCAGACGGTGCGGTTGCCGTACATGTCGTTGAGGGTGGCGAAGGTGGAGGCGGTGACCTCCCAGGTCCGGGTGCCCGGGTTGGTGACCATCGGGCCGATGTGCAGCTTGCGGGTGTTGGCGAGGATCTGGCTGTAGATGACGAACGGCTCCTGCCACAGGACCGCCGAGTCGAAGGTCCAGCCGTAGCGGAAGCCGTTGCGTTCGGCGCGCTTCATCAGGCTGACGACCTGGGAGGCGGGCGGGTCGGTCTGCAGGACGAGGCCGAAGTCCATGCGGGTGCTCCTTGCTGGGGAGTGGCGGTGCCGGGGCGTGCGGGCCCCGGCACCCCCTTAGAGGTACTGGCAGGTGGAGCGGTGGACGAAGGCCCCGTGGCCGGCCCGGCCGGTGTACTCGCGCCGGTCGATGACGAGTTCACCGCGCGAGAGCACGGTGTCGACGCGTCCGGTGATCCGCCTGCCCTCGTACGCCGAGTAGTCCACGTTCATGTGGTGGGTCTCGGCGGAGATGACCTGCTCGGCGTGCGGATCGTAGAGGACGATGTCGGCGTCGGAGCCCGGCGCGATGGTGCCCTTCCGCGGGTAGAGGCCGAACATCCGGGCCGGGGTCGCGCAGGCGATCTCGATCCAGCGGCGGCGGCTGATGTGCCCGTCCAGGACGGCCTGGTGCAGCAGGTCCATCCGGTTCTCCACGCCCGGGAGCCCGTTGGGGATCTTGGAGAAGTCCCCGCGGCCCAGCTCCTTCTGGCCCCGGAAGCAGAACGGGCAGTGGTCGGTCGAGACCACCTGGAGGTCGTTCGTGCGCAGCCCCCGCCAGAGCGCCGCCTGGTGTTCGCGCGGCCTCAGCGGCGTGGAGCAGACGTACTTGGCGCCCTGGAAGTCGGGCTCGGCGAGGTTGTCGGTGGACAGGAACAGGTACTGCGGGCAGGTCTCCCCGAAGACCGGCAGGCCCTTGTCGCGGGCGGCGGCCAGCTCGGCGACCGCCTCCTCCGCCGAGACGTGGACCACGTACAGCGGGGAGCCGGCGACCCGGGCCAGCTGGATCGCCCGGTGCGTGGCCTCGGCCTCCAGGAGCACCTTGCGGACCTCGCCGTGGTGGCGGGGGTCGGTCTCGCCGCGGGCGAGGGCCTGTTCGACGAGGACGTCGATGGCGATGCCGTTCTCGGCGTGCATCATGATCAGCCCGCCGTTGCCGGAGGCCCGCTGCATGGCGCGCAGGATCTGCCCGTCGTCGCTGTAGAAGACGCCCGGGTAGGCCATGAACAGCTTGAAGGAGGTGACGCCCTCGCCGACGAGGTGGTCCATCTCCTTCAGGGTGTGCTCGTTGACGTCCGAGAGGATCATGTGGAAGGCGTAGTCGACGGCGCAGTTGCCGTCGGCCTTGGCGTACCAGGTGTCGAGTCCCTCGCGCAGGGAGCGGCCCACGCCCTGCACGGCGAAGTCGACGATGGTGGTCGTGCCGCCCCAGGCCGCCGCGCGGGTGCCGGTCTCGAAGGTGTCGGAGGCGGAGGTGCCGCCGAACGGCAGCTCCATGTGGGTGTGCGCGTCCACGCCGCCCGGGATGACGTACTTGCCGCCCGCGTCGATGGTGCGGTCGGCCGTCCAGGCCGCGGCGGCGGCCGAGCCGGTGGCGGCGAGGGCCGCCACGCGGCCGTCCTCGATGAGGACGTCCGCGTGGAGCTCGTCGGCCGCGGTGACGACCAGGCCGCCTCTGATCAGGGTGCGGATGCTCATGTCGGTCCCCCCTACTCGATGGCGCGGAGCGCCTGTCCGAGGATCTCGGCCCCCTCTTCCGCCTCGGCGACGGTGAGGGAGAGCGGCGGTGCGATGCGCAGCACGCTGGTGTCGTGCCCGCCGCCCTTGCCGATGAGCAGGCCGCCCGCGCGGGCCGCCTCCAGGACGGCGGCGGCCGCCTGCGGGTCGGCGCGGTCGGTGCCGGGTTCGGTGAGCTCCAGTGCGGCCATCAGGCCCCGGCCGCGGACCTCCCGTACGGCGGGCGAGACGGCGGCGATGGCGCGCAGCCGCTCCAGGAGGAGGCCGCCGACGCGGCGGGCGTTGCCCTGGAGGTCGTGGTCCAGGAGGTACGCGAGGTTGGCGAGGCCGGCCGCCATGGTGACGGGGGAGCCGCCGAAGGTGGAGATGGAGTTGGAGTCGAGGCAGTTCATCACCTCGGCGCGGGCCACGACCCCGCCGACGGACATGCCGTTGCCGATGCCCTTGGCGAAGGTGAGGATGTCGGGCGGGCCGCTGCGGGCGTGGGCCTGCCAGCCCCAGAAGTTGTCGCCGGTGCGGCCCCAGCCGGTCTGCACCTCGTCGCTGATCCACAGGATGCCGTGCCGGTCGAGGACCTCGCGGAAGGCCCCGTACAGGCCGTCGGGGGGCGAGGTGAACCCGCCGACGCCCTGGATCGGCTCCGCGATCAGGGCGGCCACTCCCCCGCGCGCCTGGCCGAGCACGTCCTCCAGGTCGGCGACGGCGGCGGCGGTGAAGGCGGCGTCGTCGAGGTGGGCGAAGGGGCCGCGGCTGCGGACCGCGCCGTGGACGTAGTAGGTCTGGAGCGGGGAGAGGCTGGTCGGGGACCAGCCGCGGTTGCCGGTGATGCCGACGGTGGAGAAGGACCGGCCGTGGTAGCTGTTGCGCATCGCCAGGATCTGGTTGGAGCGGCGGTACGTGGTCGCGAGCAGCAGGGCGGTGTCGTTGGCCTCGGTGCCGGAGGTGGTGAAGAAGACGCGGGCGTCGGGGATGCCGGACAGGGCGGCGATCCGTTCGGCCAGCTCGATCATGGGCCGGTTGAGGTAGAGGGTGGAGGAGTGGATGATCCGCCCGGCCTGGTCGGCGACGGCCTTGGTGACCTCCGGCAGGGCGTGGGCGGTCATGGTGGTGAGGATGCCGCCGAAGAAGTCGAGGTAGCGGTTGCCCTCGGCGTCCCAGACGTGACGGCCCTCGCCGTGGGTGAGTTCGACAGGGCGGTCGTAGTAGAGCGCGAGCCAGTCGGGCAGGACGGTGCGGTGGCGGCTGTACAGGGGGGTCGGGTCGGTCACGGCTGAACCAGTCCTCCGTAGGCGTCGGGGCGGCGGTCGCGGTAGAAGGCCCACTGTTCGCGGACCTCCTTGATCAGGTCGAAGTCGAGGTCCCGGACGAGGAGTTCCTCCTCCTTGTCGCTGGCGACCTCGCCGACGAACTGGCCTCGGGGGTCGACGAAGTAGCTGGTCCCGTAGAAGTCGTTGTCGCCGTACTCCTCCTGGCCGACCCGGTTGATGGCGGCGACGAAGTACTCGTTGGCGACGGCGGAGGCCGGCTGCTCCAGCTGCCACAGGTACGCGGACAGGCCGCGGGAGGTGGCGGAGGGGTTGTAGACCAGCTGGGCCCCGGCGAGGCCGAGTTGGCGCCAGCCCTCGGGGAAGTGCCGGTCGTAGCAGATGTAGACGCCGATCCGGCCGACGGCGGTGTCGAAGACGGGCCAGCCGAGGTTGCCGGGGCGGAAGTAGAACTTCTCCCAGAAGCCCTTGACCTGCGGGATGTGGTGCTTGCGGTACTTGCCGAGGTAGCTGCCGTCGGCGTCGATGACGGCGGCGGTGTTGTAGTAGAAGCCCTCGCCCTCCTTCTCGAAGACGGGGACGACGATGACCATCCCGGTCTGGCGGGCCAGCTCCTGCATCCGGCGGACGGTGGGGCCGTCGGGGACGGGCTCGGCCCAGCGGTAGTGCTCGGGGTCCTGGACCTGGCAGAAGTAGGGGGCGTTGAACACCTCCTGGAAGCCGATGACCTTCGCACCCTGGGCGGCCGCCCGGCGGGCGTGCTCCTCGTGCTTGGCGATCATCGACTCGGTGTCTCCGGTCCAGGTGGCCTGGACGAGTGCGGCGCGGACGACTTGGGCCATGAGCTGCTCCTCGCGACGGGAACGCCGACTTCTACGCACGTAGACGGTGTCCGTAGGGAGTCGAAGGTAGGCCTCGTCACAGCGCGGGGCAAGACCACCTTGCGCGGTTGGAGTAGTCGATCAAGTTACGTCGCCACACGGTCGTTCGCGGTCAGCCGATGGACGTTTGACGCGGTCCCGGTCAGGCGGTGCCGTCGGCGCCGGCGGTGCGCATGCGGCCGTACGCGTACACGCAGCCGGCCAGCGCGAGATCGGACAGCAGCATGAACCCGATGGAGTAGGAGGACTGGGCGCTGTAGACCGCGCCCATGACCAGCGGCGGAACGAAACCGCCCAGGCCGCCGACGGCGCCCACGATGCCGGTCACGCTCCCGAGCTGCGGCTGCGGGGTGACCCGGGCGACCAGGGCGAACACGGCGCCGCCGGCCGTGCCCAGTCCGGCGGCCATCAGGAGCAGGCAGACCGTGGCGGTGGGCGCGAGGACCGGGTCGAAGGCTTGCAGCACCGCGAGGACGGCCACCCCGCCCAGGGCCCAGGCCGTCACCACGGCCGGGTGGACCCGGTCCGCCAGCCAGCCGCCGATCGGCCGGAACACCACGGTGACCAGGGCGAATCCGGCGGCCCTGGTGCCGGCGTCGGTCGGGCTGAGGCCGTACCAGGTCTTGAGGTAGGTCGGCAGGTACACCCCGAACGCCACGATCCCGCCGAAGCCGATGGCGTACAGGGCCGACAGTTCCCACGTCACCCGCAGCCGGCCGGCGGCGGCCAGCCGGGCGGCCAGGGGGGCCGTCGGCACGGACCGCCCGGGCCGGTCGCGCAGCAGCAGCGCGGCGACCACGGCGTACGCGGCCAGGGCGGCGGCCAGGACGAGGAAGGGCAGGTTCTCGCCGTGCCGGTACATCCGCGGCGTGAAGTAGCCCGAAAGGGCGACGCCGCCCATGCCCATGCCGAAGACGCCGAGGGCCGCGCCACGGTGCCGGGGCGGGAACCAGGAGTTGACGAGGGGGACGCCGATGGCGAACGTCGTGCCGCCCAGGCCCAGGACGAAGCCGACCGCGAGCAGGGCCCCGTACGAGCCCTTGGCGGGGATGAGCAGCAGGACGGGCACGATGGTCAGGGCGCTCACCAGGGGGAACAGCCGTCGGGCGCCGTACCGGTCGGTCAGGGCGCCGACGGGCACCCGGCCGACGGAGCCGACCAGGACGGGCACGGCGACCAGGGTCGACTGGGCGAGGGAGCTCATGTGCAGGCGCTCGTCGAGATCGCTCGCCAACGGGGCGATGAGGTCCCAGGCCCAGAAGGTCAGGGTGAATCCGACGGTGGCGACGGCCAGGTTGAGCCAGGCGGCGGACGCGGGCCGCTCCGCCCCGGGCCCCGCCCCGGCCGCGACGTCCGCCGTGACGCCCGTCGCGGGGGCGGACGGCCGGGGCTCGGCAGGACCGGGCGCGGGGGGCCCGCCGCCCCTCGTGGCGGGGGATCCCGTGTCGTCGTGGCCGGCCATCGGCACGCTCCCTGCCCCGTCGCGCGGGCGTCGGGCGAGCCGCTCGGGCCCGCGGAGTGCGGTGACGCCACTCATCGTCGGCGCCGTCGGGCGGGGGCGCATCTCGACGCCGTCGAGGCCTCCGACGACCCCGGCCTGTGGCTGATGGCCGCCCGGGGGCGCCGCCCGGGGGCGGATCCGGGGCGGCGCCGCACCGGGCGTGCCCGGCCACGACCACGTGGACGACCGGGCCGCCCGGCAGGTCCCCGCCCGCGTGGTGCCGGACGGGGACGGCGCCGAGTTCGTGATCACCTTCTTCCGGCCGCCCGGCTTCACCGACGCGTTCTCCGACGAGCGGACCGCCCCGGTCGACACCGGGCTCGCGGGGGGGCGCTGCGGCCCGGCTCAGGCGACGGGGAGGCCGGAGACGCGGAGGGTGTGGGAGAGGTCGCGGTGGCGGGCGGCCGAGAGGGCGCGGGCGGCGCGCAGCAGGCGCGGGGTGAACCAGTGCGGGTCGTGGCGGGCCAGGGCGGCCGTCTCGTCGGCGGTGCGGAGCCGGACGAAGGCCTCCAGCAGGGCCCCGGTCTCACGGTCCCGGCCGGCTCCGCCGAGGGCGAGGGCGGTTTCGGCGACCTGGGCGGCCGGGCGGGCCACGCCCTGGCGCAGCAGCCGGTCGGAGTCGGCCCGCCGGCCCGCGTCCGCGAGGGCCGCGGCGGCCTCGGCGAGCCGGCCGGGCGGGAGGGCGGCGGTCTCCCAGAGCAGGGTGTCCCAGTCGGCGGCCAGCCCGGCGTGCGCGAGTTCCGCGGCGAGCCCGGGGAGTTCTCCGGCGGGCCACAGGGCGGCCTCGCACAGCAGCGCGTGCGCCTCGCCGCTGTGGCCCCGGGCCCGCAGGGTGAGCAGCTCGGCGACGAAGGCCCCCCGCGCGACCCCCCGGGGCACGGCCCCGCCCGGGCCGGGTTCCGCGCCCCCGGGCCCCGTGCGGCCCCCGGGCTCGGCGGAGCCCCCGGGCCCCCGGGGCTCCGCCGCCTCCACGGCGAGCCCTTCGGCCGAGGCCCCGTACCAGGCGTCCGGGTACCCCCGCCGCACGAGCTCCGGGTCGACCGCCCCGGGCACCCCCGGCCCGGAGCCCACCCCGGAGTCCGGCCCGAAGCCCATCTCGGGGCCCACCCCGTGACCCGGCCCGAAGCCCATCGCGGGGCCCGACCCGGAGGCCACCTCGGGGCCCATCCCGTGACCCACCTCGGGGCCCATCCCGTGACCCGGCCCGGAGGCCACCCCGGAGCCCGGCCCGGGGCCCACCCCGGAGCCCATCCCGTGACCAGGCCCGGAGGCCATCCCGGGGCCCACCCCGGAGCCCGGACCGGAACCCGGACCCGAGCCCACCGCGGGGCCCACCCCGGAGCCGGCCGGGCCGGCCGGCAGGTGGCCCGCGGGGGCGGTGGGTAACAGGGGGTCGCGTTGGCGCGGGACCGCCGGGAGGGGGCGGAGGGCTGCGAGGCGGGAGCGGAGGTCCGTATGGCGGGAGCGCGCGCGGAGGGCGTCGTCCCGGGTCCAGGCCAGTTCGCGGGAGAGCGCCTCCGCCCGGGCCGGGTCGGCCGTGGCGCCCAGGCGGGCGGCCAGGGCGGCGAGGGCCTCCTCCACGGCGGCCAGCTGCCCGGAGGCCGTGACGAGCAGCGTCCGCAGCTCCCGCGCCCCGCCCGGCCGCGCGTCCCACGCGGCGACGGCGGCGGCCCGCAGGCCCGCCGCGTACGCCGCCTCCTCCCCCGCCCCGGCCCCGGGCGGGAGGTCCGCCAGGAGGGATTCCAGTACGTCCCACGGCGGTACGGCGATCCCGTCGAGACAGGCCCGCATCCCCTCGGGGTCCCGCCGCAGGAACTCCCCGTACCAGCCGGTCCCGGGATCCAGTCTCTGCGTCAACCCCCGCAGATAGTCAGTGAGTTGCCCGATCACCAGCGCAGTCGGCGTCTCCATCCCCGCATTGGACCGCACCCGTGTTACGGGCGCGCGACGGGAGTCTCAAACCTTGACGGCGAACCCGCGTCCGCCGGAGTGGAGCATGCGGCGGCCAGCAGGCCCGCCGCGAGGACGGCGCCGAGGAGCGCGAGACCGAGCCGCTTGGAGGAGTTCATGGCTGACACGCCTTCACCCCTGCCCCGGACTCGGCCTCCACCCACGCCGATTGGGCCGTCCGGCCGCCGGAGACGACCCGCGCGGGGCGCCGGCCGCCGCCGTCAGGCCGGGACCAGGGCGCAGCGGCGTATGACCTCGTCCAGCGAGAGGCCGAGGGCGCCGGCGAGGGCGGCGACCGTGAAGAAGGCGGGGGTCGGGGCCCGGCCGGTCTCGATCTTGCGCAGGGTCTCGGGCGAGAGCCCGGCACCGGCGGCGATCTCGACCATGCTGCGGCCGCCGCGCGCCTCGCGCAGCAGCGCGCCCAGCCGCTCGCCGCGCTCGCGCTCTTCAGGGGTCAGGGGGGTTCGCACCATGACCCCATCCTACCCCGCGCGCCCATAACTATCCCGTTAAACTTATACCGGTATAGTTATCGGCATGGTGAAACTGAAGACGGATGAGGCGATCGACGAGATGCGTGCCGCCGGCCGGGTGGTCGCGCACGCCCTGACAGCCGTACGGGAGGCCGCCCGGGTGGGCACGTCCCTCCTGGAGCTGGACGCGGTGGCCCGCGCGGTCCTGCGCGAGGCCCGGGCCACCTCCCCCTTCCTCGGCTACCGCCCGCACTTCGCGCCGGTGCCCTTCCCCGGGGTCGTCTGCGCCTCGGTGAACGACGCGATCGTGCACGGGATCCCCGACGGCTACCGGCTCCGCGACGGCGACCTGGTCAGCATCGACTGCGGGGCCCGGCTGCGCGGCTGGGTCGGCGACGCGGCCGTCAGCTTCACCGTCGGCGAGGCGCGCCCCGCCGACCTGCGGCTGATCGCCACCGCCGAGGCGGCCCTTGCGGCCGGGATCGCCGCCGCCGTCCCCGGCAACCGGATCGGCGACATCGCGCACGCGATCGGCGGCGTCTGCCGCGCCGCCGGCTACGGCATCCCGGAGGGCTTCGGCGGGCACGGCGTGGGCCGCAGCATGCACGAGGACCCGGGCGTCCCCAACGAGGGCCCGCCGGGGCGCGGCATGAGGCTGCGCCCCGGCATGGTCCTGGCGATCGAGCCGATGCTGATCGCGGGCGGCGGGGACGACTACGTCTGCGACCCCGACGGCTGGACCCTGCGGACCACCGACGGCTCCCGCGCCGCGCACGCGGAGCACACGGTCGCGATCACCGCCGGCGGCCCCAGGATCCTGACCGCCCTGTAGCCGCTACGGCCTCCCCTGCGGGTGCACGACCATCGCCGAGCCCCCGCCCCGCCGGGTGGTCTCGGCGGCCGCCAGCCAGCGGCCGTCCGGGAGCCGCTGGACGCCGGTCGCGGCGCCGATCTCCGGGTTCTGCCGGAACGCCTGCCCCAGGCCCTCCAGTTCGGTGCGCAGCGGGCTGTTCCACAGGGCGGGTTCCAGCTCGGTCGTGGTCTGGTTGCGCTGGCTGGCGCGCGGCGCCTTGATCGCGTCGACCAGCGGCAGGCCCCGGTCCAGATGGCCGAGCAGGGTCTGGAGCACGGTGGTGATGATCGTCGCCCCGCCCGGGGAGCCGACGGCCAGGACCGGGCGGCCGTGGTCGAGGACGATCGTCGGGGACATGGACGAGCGCGGCCGCTTGCCCGGGCCGGGCAGGTTCGGGTCCGGGACGCCGGGGGCGGCCGGGGCGAAGGAGAAGTCGGTCAGCTCGTTGTTGAGCAGGAATCCGCGTCCCGGGACGGTGATGGCGCTGCCGCCCGTGGACTCGATGGTCAGGGTGTACGAGACCACGTTGCCCCAGCGGTCGGCGACCGTCAGGTGCGTGGTGTTCTCCCCCTCGTAGGTGGTCGGCGCGGCCTGCCCGGTGCCGCCGCAGTCGGCCGGGTGGCGCGGGTCTCCGGGGGCCAGCGGGCTGGTCAGGGTGGCGTCCGGCTTGATCAGGCAGCCGCGCGAGTCGGCGAACCGCTGCGAGAGCAGCTCGCGGGTCGGGACGGACTGGGCGGCCGGGTCGCCGACCCAGCGGCCGCGGTCGGCGAAGGAGATCCGGGAGGCCTCGATGAAGCGGTGCAGGTACTGGGCCTCGGACAGCTTCGACAGGTCGGTGCGTTCCAGGATGTTCAGCGCCTCTCCGACGGTGGTGCCGCCGGAGGAGGAGGGGGCCACGCTGTAGACGTCCAGGCCTCGGTATCCGACCTGGGTCGGGGCCTGCCGCTTGGTCCCGTACGCGCGCAGGTCGGCAGCCGTGAGGTCGCCCGGGCGGACCTTGCGGGTGGCGGCCGGGTCGACCGGGGGCGTGCGGACTGCCTTGACGATGTCGTCGGCGATCGGCCCCCGGTAGAGCGCGCCGGTGCCCTTGCGGGCGAGCTCGGCGTAGGTGTCCGCGAGGTCCGGGTTCTTGAACTTCGATCCGACGACGGGGAGCTGCCCGCCGGGCAGGAACAGCCTGCGGGTGTCGGGGAAGTCGTTGAAGCGGCCCTGGTTGGCCTCGGTCTGGGCGCGGAAGGTGGCGTCGACGGTGAAGCCGTCGCGGGCCAGTTTCTCGGCCGGGCGCAGCAGCTGGGCCAGCGGCTTGGTGCCCCAGGCGTCGAGGGCGGTCTTCCAGGTGGCGGGGGTGCCGGGGACGCCGACGCCGCGGCCGCTGGTCTGGCCCTCCTCGAAGGGGATGGGGACGCCGTTCTCCTGGAACAGGGTCTCGGTGGCCGTGGCGGGCGCGGTCTCGCGGCCGTCGACGGTCTGCACCCGGTGGGTGGCGGCGTCGTAGTAGACGAGGTACCCGCCGCCGCCGACACCGGCCGAGTACGGTTCGGTGACCCCGAGCGCGGCGGCGGTGGCGATCGCCGCGTCCACGGCGTTGCCCCCGGCCCGCAGGACGGCGATCCCGGCCGCGGAGGCGTCGGCGTCGACGCTGGCGACGGCCCCTCCGTAGCCGACGGCCACGGGCACCTTGGCCGGGGCGGCGGCCGGGGCGGGCGGAGCGGCGGCTCCGGTGGAGACGAGCGCCCCGGCGAGGGCTGCGAACGCTAACTGACGTGCTGCGGAAACGCGCATCCGGTTCCTCCAGTCGACTGCCTGTCAGATCACGGGTCGGAAGCCTAGCTTCGCGGCGCCCCCGGCGTCATGGAGGCGGTGCGGCGGCTACCATCCGCCGCATGAACGACGACGTGCGCAACATCGTGCTCGGAGTGGTGGCCACCGCCGTCAGCGGCGGTTTCGGCTGGTTCACCCGGACGTACCTGTGGCGCCGGGCGCTGCGCCGCAAGCAGGCCTTCTTCGGGCTGCCGGCCGGCTCGGACTGCCTGTTCGTGGCCAACCGGCAGATGGGCGGCACGGAGTCCTCGCTGCACCGCAGCGACGCCTTCGCGCTGCTGGAGATATCCGCCCTGATCAGGGACTGCGGGGCGACCGTGCGGATCGTCACCCACGAGGCCCGCCAGGGGTTCGGCGAGCGCGCCGAGTTCTGCGTCGGCGGGCCCGCCTCCAACTCCCGTACGGTGGCGCACCTGCACGCGATGCTGCCGGGGGTCCGGGTGGACCTCTCCACCGAGGCCGGCCCGGACCGGGGGGCGATAGCCGTCGGCGGGGAGGCGTACCGGTGGGAGCCGGGGCTCGTCGAGTACGTGCTGCTGGCGCGGCTGACGACCGATCAGGGATCGCGGCCCGTCTTCCTGCTGTCGGGGCAGACCGCCAACAGCAATCAGGCCGCCGCCCGTTACCTGGCCCGCCATCACGATCGGCTGGCCCGCAGCTACCGCGGCGCCTCCTTCTGCCTGCTGCTGAAGGTGGTCAACTCCGATGCGTACGGCCCCGATGTGACGGAGCTGGTGGCGGACGTCACCGCTGCGGCGCGGACACCCGCAGCGGCAGCCGCGTGATCCCGTTGATGAAGTTGGAGACCAGCCGGCGGGGCTCCCCGGCGAGTTCGGGCGCGGGCATCGCCGTACGCCACTCCTCGTAGAGGGTGCGCAGCTGGAGCCGGGCGAAGTGGGCGCCGAGGCAGACGTGGGGGCCGTCGCCGAAGGAGACGTGCGGGTTCGGGGAGCGGCCGAGGTCGAGGCGGTGCGGGTCGGTGAAGACGCGTTCGTCGTGGTTGGCGGAGGCGTGGAAGACCACCACCTTCTCGCCCGCGCGGATCCGGGTCCCGGCGAGTTCGGTGTCGCGGGCGGCGGTGCGGCGGAAGCTGAGCACCGGCGGGTGGACGCGCAGGAGTTCCTCGACGGCCCGGTCGAGGGGTGCGGTGCCGTCGGCGAGGGTGCGGTAGGCGTCGGGGTCGCGGGCCAGGGCGAGGAGGCCGCCGGGGGCGGCACTGCGTACGGTGTCGTTCCCGGCGACGGTCAGCAGGAAGAAGAACATCTCCAGCTCGGCGGGGTCCAGCCCGCCCTGGGCGAGGACGGTCATCACGTCGTCGCCGGGGTGCGCCCGCTTGTGCGCGGCGAGTTCGCGGGCGTAGCCGAACATCTCGCCGAGCAGGGCCGGCGAGCGGGGGTTGAGCGGTCTGCCGTCGGGGCCGAGGAGCGGGGCGGGGCTGTCCTCGGGGTCCTGGTAGCCGATGACCCGTACGGTCCACTCGAGGAGGAGGCCCCGGTCGGAGGCGGGGACGCCGAGCAGGTCGGTGAGGTTGAGGAGGGCGTACTCGTCGGTGACGGCCCGTACGAGGTCGGCGGCGCCGTCCTCGGCGCCGTCCCGGGCGGCGGCCAGGAGCGTACGGGCGCGCTCGCGGACCCGGCCGGCGAAGGCGTCGACCCGGGCGGGGGTGAAGGCCCGGGAGACCAGGCGGCGGAGCCGGCCGTGCTCGGGAGGGTCCTGGTTGAGCATGGTGCGCCGCAGGAAGGGCAGGTCGGCGGGGTCGGGGTCGCGGATCTGGGTGGCGCCGAGCCGGGAGGAGTACGCGGTGTGGTCGCGCAGGACGCGGACCACGTCGGCGTGCCGGGTGACGGCCCGGAACCCGGGCCCGGCGGGCCACCCCAGCACCTCCGGTTCCTCCTGCCGGGACACGGGGTGGCGGTCGCGCAGGAGGCGGTAGCGCTCGTGCGGGACGCCTCCGGCGTAGAGGCGCGGGTCGAACACGTCGGGCACGCCGGCCGGGCGGCGGGCGGCGGAATCGGGTGCGGCGGCTTCCATGGCCCACAAGGTGACGCCCCGCACCCCCCGCCCGCAAGGGCCCGGCGCCAGGGCAGGCCGGCGGCACGGCAGGCAGGGGCCGGGGCAGCGCGGGCGGGCGTCCAACGCCGAGCCGGGCGGGCCCCGGCGCCCGCCCGCAAGGGCCCGGCGGGTCAGTGGCCCGCGTCGCAGCGGGCCGGGGCGAGGGTGGTGTCGGTGCCGCGCAGGACCGCCTCGTACAGCGGGTCCACGGTGGACAGGGCGCTGCACACCAGCTGGCGGCGGCCCAGCGGGTCGAGGCCGGCGACGGGGAAGGGCAGGCGCACCTCCAGCCGGTCGGTGACGACGATGGCG
This sequence comes from Streptomyces sp. NPDC089915, assembly GCF_040684675.1. Classification (NCBI taxonomy): domain Bacteria; kingdom Bacillati; phylum Actinomycetota; class Actinomycetes; order Kitasatosporales; family Streptomycetaceae; genus Streptomyces; species Streptomyces sp. NPDC089915. Next base: position 33,161 of record NZ_JBFBGN010000001.1, read on the forward strand.
ACCCCGCCCTCGGCGGCCTCCTCCCCGACCACCGGCACCCGGGTGCCCAGCCCCGCCTCCCGTTCCGCCGATCCGGGTCCGCGCAGCAGCCCGACCACGCTCCCCCGGGGCCCGCCCTGGGTGTACTCGGGCTGCGGGGCGGGGACCAGCCGGCCGTCGGGGGTGACGAAGTAGGCCATGGAGCCGCCGGCCCGCGCGACCGCGACCCGCGCGGCGGCGCCGCTCTCCACGACCCCGGTGGGCTTGATCCCGCAGGCGGTGGCCGCCAGCAGCGGGGCCAGCAGCGCGGCGGCCACGGCGGGGCGCCGGAACGGCCGGCTCATGCGGACGCCTCCAGGGGCATGTCGAGGGTGAAGACCGCGCCCCCGTACGGGTCCGTCCCCTCCTGGGCGTTGGCGGCGGTGAGGGTGCCGCCGTGGAGGCGGACGTTCTCCAGGCTGATGGCCAGGCCGAGGCCGCTGCCGGCGGAGCGGGTGCGGGCGGCGTCGGCCTTGAAGAAGCGGTCGAAGATGTGCGGCAGCACCCCGGCGGCGATGCCGGGTCCGCTGTCGGCGACCTCCACCACGAGGCGTTCGCCCTCCGGACGGGATGCGGTGCGCGCGGTGATCCGTACGGGGGCGGCGCCGTGCCGCAGGGCGTTGCCGACGAGGTTGGCGAGGACCACGTCGAAGCGGCGGGGGTCGAGGCGGGCCCGGACCCCTTCCGGCAGGCGGGTGGTGACGCGGCCGTCGTCCCAGTGGCGGCGCTGGAGGGTCTTGCCGACGGCTTCGGCGAGGTCCACGTCGTCGAGGTTGAGGCCGGCGGCGCGGGCGTCGAAGCGGGAGATCTCCATCAGGTCCTCGACGAGCACGGCGAGCTTCTCCGTCTCGGCGCTGATCAGGCGCAGGGCCTTGGCGGTGTCGGGGTCGAGGTGCTCGGCGTCCTCGTCGAGGACCTCGGTGACGGCGAGCATCCCGGCGAGCGGGGTGCGCAGTTCGTGGGAGACGTCGGCGGCGAACCGGCGGGCCCGCACCTCGGCCTCCCGCAGTTCGGCCACCGACTCCTCCAGCGCGCCGGCGGTCTCGTTGAAGGTGCGGGCCAGGCCGGCCAGTTCGTCGGCGCCGCGGACCTCGATGCGGGTGTCCAGGCGGCCGCGGCCCAGGTTCTGGGCGGCGCGGCGCATGTCGCGCACGGGCCGCAGCACGCTGCGCGCCGCGAGCAGGGCGGGCACCAGGGAGATGGCCAGCCCCGGGACGGCGCCTTGTTTGGCGGCCTGGACCATGGCGTCGACGGTCTGCTGTTCGGTGGAGAGCGGCATGACGGCGTAGAGGACGGCGCCGGTGGCCTCGCGGGCTCCGTTGTGGAGGAACACGGCGGGCATGCCGATGGTCAGGTACGGCTCGCCCCGGTCGTCCGTGACCCGCTGGAAGGCCCCGTGGGGGTGGTCGGAGACCTGGCGGCGGAGGGTGTCGGTGAGGACGTCGGAGACGGGTGCGCCGAGGTCGGCGGAGGAGGCGCGCAGGGTGCCGTACTCGCCGAAGACCACCCAGGGGTGCGGTTTGCCGCGCCGGCCTAGGTCGTCGACGACGCTCTGGAGCTGGCGCTGGTCCAGCGGGAGGGTCAGGGCGACGGCCTCCAGCTGGTCGCGCAGGGTGCTGACGGCGGTGTCCTGGCTCTGGGTGAGGACGGCGCTGCGCGCCTGCCGGTAGGTGAGGGCGGCGGTGCTGACCGCGCAGATCGCGGCGACCAGGAGGAAGGCGGCGATCAGGCGGGTGCGCAGGCCGAACGGCGCGCGGCTGGGCACAACGGTCTCCTAGAGCGGCCCGAAGCGGTAGCCGAAGCCCCGCACCGTCTGTATGTAGCGGGGGCCGTGGGCGGGGTCCTCGATCTTGTGGCGCAGCCGGCGCACGCAGGCGTCCACGAGCCGGGCGTCGGCGTGGTAGCTGTGCTCCCACACGCTCTCCAGGAGCTGCTGGCGGGAGAAGACCTGTTCGGGGCCGGCCGACAGGTGGAGCAGGAGTTTGATCTCGCTGGGGGCGAGGGCGAGCCGTTCGCCGTTGCGGGCGACGGTCAGTCCGGCGCGGTCGACGGTGAGCTCGCCGTGCTGTTCGACGCCGAGGCGGCCGGGGGTGTCGGGGCGGCGGCGCAGGACGGCCTTGATGCGGGCCTCGATGATCTCGGTGCGGGCGGGTTTGACGATGTAGTCGTCGGCTCCGGCCTCCAGGCCGACGACGATGTCGAAGTCGTCGCCGCGCGCGGTGAGCATGATGATCGGGACCAGGCTGGTCTCGCGGATCCGGCGGCAGACCTGGACGCCGTTGATGCCGGGGAGCATCAGGTCGAGGAGGACCAGCTCGGGGTGGAAGGCGCCGGTCAGGGCGAGGCCCTCCTCGCCGGTGCCGGCGGCTCTGACCTCGTGGCCCCTCCGGCGCAGGCCGAGGGCGACTCCTTCCCGGATGGAAGGGTCGTCCTCGATCAGCAGTACGCGTGGCATCCGTTCCAGTATCCCAAGGTGTTCTGCCGCCTTTCCTCCCCCTATCGGCCGGCCTTGCGGCGCAGGGAGTCCAGCAGGTCGGTGATCTCGGTAAGGCGCAATGGCCTGGCGAGGAGTACGACGACCAGGGCGAGGGCCGCGGTTCCCGCCGCGGCCGCCGCGAACGGGCCGAGGGCGTCGGCGGCGCGGGCGGCCCCGTATCCGGCGGCGGCCGCGGGCAGGCAGGCGGCGAGCAGCCGCAGGTGGGTGCGCAGGGCGGCGGCGCGGCGGGGGCCGGTGCGCGGGCCGAGCCGGCGGGAGAGGGCGTACGCGGTGACGACGGCGCCGCCGATGAAGGCGAGGGAGGTGGCTGCGGCCATGCCGGTGACGGCCCAGCGGGGCGGGAGCAGCAGGTAGGCGGCGTAGGAGAGGCCGGCGTTGAGGGCCACGATGACCAGGTTGAGGAAGAAGGGGGTGCGGGTGTCGGAGAGGGCGTAGAAACCGCGCGCGAGGACGTACTGGGCGGAGTAGGCGACCAGGCCGGGGGCGAAGGCGATGAGCATGCCCGCCATGGCGGCGACCCCCTCGGGGGTGACCTCTCCGTATCCGGAGACGCAGTCCATGATCCACGGGGCCAGGGCGGCGAAGAGGGCCGCCGCCGGCAGGACGAGGGCGGCGCTGGAGCGCAGGGCGTAGGAGACGTCGGCGCGGACGGAGCCGAGGTCCGCCCCGGCGGCGGCCGCGCTCATCCGGGGCATGAGGGCGGTGACCAGGGAGACGGTGACGATGCCCTGCGGGACGACCCACAGCTGGTAGGCGCTGCTGTAGGCGGCGTAGCCGAAGCCGGAGCCGCCCGGCCGGTCCTGGACGGTGGTGGAGAGCTTGGTCACCACCCAGTAGGCGAACTGGTTGGTGAGGACGAGCAGGACCAGCCAGCCGGCGTTGCGCAGGGGGCGGGTGAGGCCGCTGCCGCGCCAGTCGAAGCGGGGGCGCCAGCGGAAGCGGGCGGCGCGCAGCGCGGGGAGCAGGGCGAGGGCCTGGACGACGATGCCGGCGGTGGTGCCGAGGCCCAGCAGCCGGGTCTCGGCGGCGGTGAGGCCGTCGCCGCCGGCGGCGGCCTTCAGGAACCAGCCGAAGACGGCGATGATCACGAGGTTGTTGAGGACCGGGGTCCACATCATCGCGCCGAACCGGCCGCGGGCGTTGAGCACTTGGCCGAGCAGGGTGAACAGCCCGTAGAAGAGGATCTGCGGCAGGCAGAACCGGGCGAGGGCGACGACCGTGCTCCGCTGCGCGTCCGTGTACGAGGAGGGGGTGTACGCGTCGACGACCAGCGGTGCGGCGAGGACGGCGGCGGCGGTGAGTACGAGGAGGGCCGCCGTGCAGGCGGTCAGCAGCCGGTCGGTGTACGCGCTCCCGCCGTCGCGGTGCTCCTTGGCGGCGCGGACGAGTTCGGGGACGAAGACGGCATTGAGCGCGCCGCCTATGAGGAGCATGTAGAGGATGTTCGGCACGGTGTTGGCGACGGCGTAGCCGTCCCCGAGGAACCCGGTGCCCAGCGCGGCCAGGACCACGGCGGAGCGGACGAAGCCGGTGGCGCGGGAGACGACGGAGCCGGCCGCCATCAGCGCGCCGCTGCGCAGCACCGAGCTCTTCGCCGGTGCGGGGTGCTGCGCCGCGGCGGGTCTGGTGTCGGTGGCGGTCACGGGCGGTCTCCCGGGGGTCGGGTACGGGGGTCGAAGGGGGAGGGTACCCCGGGCCGGCTCCCGGCCCCCGCACCGGAATTCACATCCGGAAGGTGCCGTTCGGCTCTTTCCGCCGAGCCGAAAGTCCTTTATCCGGGGCTGACACGGCCGCCCGCACGACTTTCGGCCACGATCGTGAGAACCGGTCACCCGGCCCCGCCGAAGCGGAATGTGACCGTTCGGCAACCGTTTCGCTGCGGCCCATGTCACAACGGCAACAGTCGGCTTTTCCGGGGAATGCGCAACCTAAAGTCGTCACGTTCACTCCTTCCTTGTGAACGATCATTGCTTTGGAGGGACTTTCCTTGAGCCGCACACGCCGTACCGCACTTCCGCGCCGCGGGTTCCGCCATGCCGCGCTCGCCGGCACCGCGCTGCTGGCCGCCGCGCTGACCGCCTGCTCGGGCGGCTCGGACGGCGGCGCGGGCGGCGGCGGCGCCAAGGCCGACGCGAAGAACAAGCCGGCCATGGCCGTGTCGGTGAACCTGACGGGCGAGCAGGTCAAGGCGGGTGAGCCGGTCAAGGTCACCATCGCCGACGGCAAGCTGGCGCAGGTCAAGGTGACCGACGGCAAGGGCGGCGAGCTGGCCGGCCAGATCGCCGCCGACGGGAAGACCTGGACCTCGGGCCGCAACGCCGCGCCGAACACCGACTACAAGGTCGAGGCGCAGAACACCGACAGCCAGAGCGCGACCGCGCAGTTCAAGACCTCGGCCGCCGACAAGGTGAACAAGGTCTCGATCAACATCTCCAAGGGCAGCACGGTGGGCGTCGCGATGCCCGTCTCGCTCGTCTTCGACAATCCGGTGAAGAACAAGGCCGAGGTCGAGAAGCAGCTGAAGGTGACCACCTCGAACAACACCGAGGGGTCCTGGGGCTGGTTCAAGGACTATTCCGGCAACGACCGGGTGGACTGGCGTCCTAAGGACTACTGGAAGTCCGGAACCGACGTGAAGGTGGAGATGAACCTGAACGGCGTGGACTCCGGCGCGGGCGGCGGACTCTTCGCCCGCGATTACACCACCGAGTTCAAGATAGGCAAGGACCGCCGGATGGAGGTCAGCCTCGACACGAAGAAGATGTCCATCACCGAGGACGGCCAGACCGTCAAGACGGTTCCCGTCTCGGCGGGCACCCCGGGCGGCCAGAAGGCCTCCTGGTCCGGGAAGATGGTGCTGATGGCGAAGGAGGGCACCATCCGGATGGACTCCCAGACGGTGGGCCTCGGCGACGCCTACGACAAGATGGTCGACTACTCGATGCGGGTGACCTGGTCGGGCATGTACGTGCACGCCGCCCCGTGGAACTCGGCCAACTTCGGCAGCGCCAACACCAGTTCCGGGTGCGTGGGGATGAGCGACGCCAACGCCAAGTCCGTGTACGAGCTGGTGCAGCCGGGCGATGTCCTCGAGGTGGTCGGCAGCGGCTCCAAGGGCAAGGCGGACCTCGGCAACGGCTACGGCGAGTGGAACCTGAGCTGGGACCAGTGGAAGGCCAAGAGCGCGCTGTCCGGGGCCACCCAGGCGGGCTGAGGCCGGCCGGTGCGGACGTCGGCGGAGCCTGACGTTCCACCAATTGTTACCGCTACGTAACTTACTGGCGGGTTACCTTGAGTAAGCCCCTCCCGTTACCGTCGGGTCACTTTCGGACACCGGCGCACGCGAGGAGCGTTCGATGAGAGCCCGCCCCCACACCGCAGCGGCCGCGGCCGCCCTGATCGCGGCGACCGCCCTGGGCCTGGCCCCCCACCAGGCCCGGGCGGCCACGGCCGCCGCACCGCAGGCCCCCCTCCAGGCGTCGTCGGACCTGAGCTTCCACGACATCCCCGGCTCCGGCGGCATCACCCTCAAGGGCAACGTCTTCACCCCGGCCGGAGCCGAGCCCGGCCGGCGGTACCCGCTGATCGTGCTCCCCACCAGCTGGGGGATGCCGCAGGCCGAGTACCTCGCCCAGGCCAGGCAGCTCGCCGACTCCGGCTACACCGTGGTCAGTTACACCTCCCGCGGGTTCTGGCTCTCCGGCGGGCAGATCGAGACGGCCGGACCGGCGGACATCGCCGACGTCTCCGCCGTCATCGACTGGGCGCTGGCCACCACCCCCGCCGACCCCGCCCGCGTGGGCCTGGGCGGGGTCTCCTACGGGGCGGGCATCAGCCTGCTGGCCTCCGCGCACGACCCCCGCGTCAAGGCCGTGGTCGCGCTCAGCGGCTGGGCCGACCTGATCGAGTCCATCTACTCCGGCCGCACCCAGCACCTCCAGGCGGCCGGGATGCTCGGCGCCGCCGGCTACCTCACCGGCCGTCCCGGACCCGAACTCCAGACGGTCCTCGGGGACTTCCTCGGGTCGAGGCTGGAGAAGGAACCCGCGATGATCGAGTGGGGGAAGAAGCGCTCCGCCTCCGAGCAGATCGACCGGATCAACGCCAACGGCGCCGCCGTCATGCTGGGCAACGCCTGGGGGGACACCATCTTCCCGCCCAACCAGTACGCGGACTTCTTCGAGAAGCTCACCGGCCCCAAGCGCCTGGAGTTCCGCCCCGGCGACCACGCCACCGCCGAGGGCACCGGCCTGCTCGGCCTGCCCAACGACACCTGGACCAACGCCCACCGCTGGTTCGACCGCTACCTCAAGGGCGAGCGCAACGGGGTGGACGCCGAGCCCCCGGTCCAGATCAAGTCCCGCAGCACCGAGGGGTACGAGGGCTACGCCGACTGGAAGTCGGTCGGCTCCGGCGGCACCGAGAGGCTCCCGCTCGCCGACAGCGAGCACCTCTGGGCCAACGTGGACTCCGGCGCCGACGGCGGCGTCGTCCTCCTCTCCAGCGTCCTCGACCAGTTCGCCAAGGCCCCGCCGACCGCCTCCATCCCCCTGCTCCCCCGCGCCTTCGCCGCCGTCTGGCAGTCCCCGCGCTACGACCGGGAGCGCCGCGTCCGCGGCACCGTCCGCCTGCACACCACCGTCACGCCCACCAAGGGCGACGGCACCTTCATCGCCTACCTCTACGACGTCGGCCCGCTCGGCATCGGCAAGCTGGTCAGCAACGCCCCTTACACCTTCCACGGGAAGACCCCCGGGCAGTCCTTCGGCGTGGACCTGGACCTCTTCTCCACCGCCTACGACGTGCCCGAGGGCCACCGGCTCGCCCTCGTCATCGACACGGTCGACCCGCTCTACATCGAGCACAACCCCACCGGCGCGCAGCTGACCTTCTCCTCGCCGCGCACCGACCCCTCGTACGTCTCGGTGCCGCTGCGCGAGCAGTGATCCGCGGCCGCGGCCGGGGAGGCGGGCTCCGCGCCTACCTCCCCGGCAGCAACGTGCCCGGTTCGGCGGGGGCGACCTCGACGGCCCCGGTCTTGAGGCTGCGCCGCTCGCGCCGGGCCACCCAGGTGGCGAACCAGGACAGCAGCATGCACATCCCGATGTAGATCGGCGAGATGATCATCACCACGGGGATGAACGGCAGGTCGTAGTCCAGGTTCGAGGCGATCAGCTTGCCCGCGTGCAGGAACTCCTCGTAGGTGATCAGGTAGCCGAGCGAGGTGTCCTTCAGGGCCACCACCAGCTGGCTGATGATCGTGGGCAGCATCGCCCGGACCGCCTGCGGCGCCAGCACGAAGGTCATCACCTGGGTCTTGCGCATGCCGAGCGCGTACGCCGCCTCGCGCTGGCCCCGCTCCACGGAGTTGATGCCCGTACGGAAGACCTCGGCCAGCACCGAGCCGTTGTAGAGCGTCAGCCCCGCCACCAGAGCGGGCAGCGGCTGCACCTTCAGCGCCACGAAGATGAAGAAGATCATCACCAGCACCGGCATGGCCCGGAAGAACTCCACGCACAGGGTCGCCAGCCAGCGCAGGGGCCGGTGCACCGAGAGCCGGCCGGTGGCCAGCACCGCGCCGAGCACCAGCGAGAGCACCGAGGCGTACAGGAAGGCCTTGAGGGTGTTGCCGAGGCCCTTGAGCAGCAGCTCCTGGATGCCCTGGTAGACGAAGGGGCGCCATTTCGCGGCGGTGAACTGGTGGGTGTCGAAGAGCAGGTAGAGGATCCAGGCGAGCAGTCCGAGGATCACCACCGTCGAGGCGATCCCGTAGAGGAAGTGGCGGCGCAGGGTGTTCGGGCCGGGCAGGTCGTAGAGGGCGGTGGACTCCTGGTCCCCGTGGAGCGCGTGCGCGGTCATCGGGCGACTCCGTAGCGCTTCTCCAGCACGTTGAAGAGCGCGCTGATGGACAGGGTGATGATCAGGTAGCCCACGGCGATCCAGACGAAGGTCCAGATGATGCTGTAGCCCAGCTCGTTGAGGGTCTTGTACGTGCCCAGCAGCTCGGTGACGCTGAAGGCGCCGGCGATGGCCGAGTTCTTGGCGAGGGCGATCAGCGTGGAGCCGATGGGCGGGATGACCGAGCGGAACGCCTGCGGGAGCACGACCGTGCCCAGGGTCTGCCCGAAGGTCATCCCGAGGCTGCGGGCGGCCTCCCCCTGCCCCTTGGGCACGGTGTTGATGCCCGAGCGCAGCGCCTCGCAGATGAAGGCCGAGGTGTAGCAGCCGAGCGCGAGGACGGCGAAGAGCTGGAAGGGCAGGACCAGCCCGAAGCGCGGCAGGCCGAGCAGCACGGCGAAGAACAGCAGGGTCAGCGGGGTGTTGCGCAGCACCGTCACCCAGACCGTGCCGAAGACCCGGAAGGAGCCGACGGGCGCGACGCGGAAGGAGGCCATCAGGAAGCCGAGGACGAGGGCGACGAGCGAGGCGTAGACGGTGAGTTCGACGGTGCCGAGGAAGCCCTTGCCGTAGAGCGCGAAGTTGTCGGTGAGTACGTGCATGGTGTGCGCTCTCCCCTCAGCCCGCGGGGTAGCGGTCGATGGCGGGCGGTTTCGGGGCGGGCTGGCCGGAGAGGCCGAGCGTGGCCTCGTAGGCCTTCTTCCAGTCGCCGTTCCTCTCGTGCGCCTCCAGGGCGTCGTCGAGGGCGAAGCGCAGGGCGTTGTCGGAGCGGGGGACGCCGATGCCGTAGGGCTCCTGGGAGAAGGGCCTGCCGACGACCTTGAGCTCCTCGGGGACCTTGGCGGCGTAGCCGAGGAGGATGGAGTCGTCGGTGGAGACGGCGTCGACCTGGTAGGTCAGCAGGTTGTCCACGCAGACCGAGTAGGTGTCGTAGGCGACGAGCACCGCCCGGGGGTAGTCCTTCTGGAGCCGCTGGTACGGGGTGGAGCCGGCGGCCGAGCAGACGCGCTTGCCGGCGAGGTCGTCGGGGCCCTTGACGTCCTTCTCGTTCCGGCGGACCAGCAGGGACTGGCCGGCCATGAAGTAGGGCCCGGCGAAGCCGACCTGCTTCTTGCGCTTGTCGTTGATCGTGTAGGTGCCCACGTAGTAGTCGATCTGGCCGTTCTGCAGGGCCGTCTCGCGGTTGGCGGAGGCGATCGTCTTGAACTCGATGCCCTTGGGGTCGAAGCCGAGCGAGGCGGACATCATCTTGGCGATCTCGATGTCGAAGCCGGAGTAGACGCCGGTGGCGGGGTCCTTCTCCCCCATGTACGGCTGGTCCTCCTTGGCGCCGACCACGAGGTGTCCGCGCCGCTTCGCCTTCTCCCAGGTGGGCGAGGCGGGCAGGCTGAAGGCGGTGTCCACCCGGTACACGGGCAGGTCCTCGGCCTGGGGCCCCTTGACCGGGGGGCTGCCGCTGCGGCCGCAGCCGGCGGCGCCGGCCGTGAGCAGGACGAGGGCCACGGCGAGGGCGAGGGCGCGCGGGGTGTGCTTCATCGGGCCGCCCCTCAGTGCTTGAGGATCTTGGAGAGGAAGTCCCGGGCCCGCTCGCTCTCGGGGGCGGTGAAGAACTCCTCCGGGGTGCGGTCCTCGATGATCCTGCCGTCGGCCATGAACACGACGCGGTTGGCGGCGGAGCGGGCGAAGCCCATCTCGTGGGTGACCACGACCATGGTCATGCCCTCGGCGGCGAGCTGCTGCATCACCTCCAGCACCTCGTTGATCATCTCGGGGTCGAGGGCGGAGGTGGGCTCGTCGAAGAGCAGGGCCTTGGGGTTCATGGCCAGGGCGCGGGCGATGGCCACGCGCTGCTGCTGTCCGCCGGAGAGCTGGGCGGGGAACTTCTCGGCCTGGCTGGCGAGGCCGACCCGGTCCAGGAGCTCCCGGGAGCGCTTGTCGGCCTCCTCCCGGCCCCGCTTCCTGACCTTGATCTGGGCGAGGGAGACGTTGGCGAGGACGGTCTTGTGCGCGAAGAGGTTGAAGGACTGGAAGACCATGCCGACCTCGGCGCGCAGCTGCGCCAGGTCCTTGCCCTCGGCGGGCAGCGGCCGGCCGTCCAGGAGGATCTCGCCGGAGCCGATGGTCTCCAGGCGGTTGATGGTCCGGCAGAGGGTGGACTTCCCGGAGCCGGAGGGGCCGATGATCACCACCACCTCCCCGCGGCCGACGGTGAGGTTGATGTCCTGGAGGACGTGCAGATTCCCGTAGTGCTTGTTGACGTCCCGCAGCTCGATCAACGGTTCGACGGCCATACGCTGCCCTGCCCACTTGTCGGTGTGTCGAGGTCAGCGCAAACTATCCAGCCGCCGAAGGGGACTTCACCTCGACACGCCCGAAAGGTACATAAAGTACATTGACGCTTTAATGGACCGGCTTGGCGGATCGGCTCAACGGATCGGCCCGGTCAGCCCTCGGAGGCCTCGGCGTAGGCCTGGCTGAGCTCGGGGGAACCCGTCATCGCCCAGGACACCCCCGACTCGACCACGTTGAGCTCCCGCCCCGAGGCCAGCCCGATCACGGGCTGGCCGTCGGGCCGGACCCGCCAGGAGGTCCCCGGGATGCTGCGGACGATCACGGTCCCCAGGTAGAAGCCCGCGTCGTTGCCCAGCCAGGGCGCCGCCTCGGGGTCGCGCCGCCAGCGGGGCATCAGCTGGTCGAGCGCCTCCAACGAGGCCGGGGTCTGGTCGAGTTCCAGCCCCGCCGCCCTCGCCTGCGAGCGCAGCAGCTCGCACTCCGCGAACATCTCGCCGATGCCCTCGGGGTCTTCGTCGAGGGCGGCGGCGAGTCCCACGGCGCCCTGTACCGTCTCGTCCCGGTGCAGCCAGTTGGCCAGGAAGGGGATGTGCATACCGACCAGCCTGGCACCAGGATCCCCCGCTGGCCACAGGGCGCGCCCCGATCGCCGGTCCTTCCGGAGATCTCCTACAGATCGAGGTCGACCACGACCGGCGCGTGGTCGGAGGCGCCCTTGCCCTTGCGCTCCTCGCGGTCGACGTAGGCGTCCTTGACCGCCTTCGCGAACGGCTCGTTGCCGTACACCAGGTCGATGCGCATGCCCTTGTTCTTGGGGAAGGCCAGCATCCGGTAGTCCCAGAAGGTGTACGGGCGGTCGTACTTCAGGGCGCGCGGCACCACGTCGGAGAGGCCGGCGGCGCGCAGCGCCTCCAGGGCGGCCCGCTCGGCGGGGGTGACGTGCGTGAGCCCCTCGAAGACCGCCGGGTCCCAGACGTCCTCGTCGGTGGGGGCCACGTTGAAGTCGCCGAGCACCGCGAAGGGGCGCGGGCCGGCCGCGTCCTCGGCGACGGCGGCGCCCAGGGCGCGGAACCAGTCGAGCTTGTAGCCGTAGTGGTCGTGCTCGACCTCGCGGCCGTTGGGCACGTACACCGACCAGACGCGCGCCCCGCCGCAGGTGGCGGAGATGGCGCGGGGCTCCTGGACGCCCTCGTAGTCCGGCCCGCCGGGCAGCCCGACGACGACGTCCTCCAGCCCCACCCTGGACAGCAGGGCGACGCCGTTCCACCGGCCGGTGGCGTTGACGGCAGACTCGTAGCCCAGCTCGCGCAGCGCGTCGGCGGGGAACTGCTCCGCCGAGCACTTGGTCTCCTGGATGCAGAGCACATCGGTGCCCGAGGCCTCCAGCCAGGCCAGCAGGCGGGGCAGCCGGGCGGTGATCGAGTTGACGTTGAACGTGGCGATACGCATGCCCACCAACCTACCGCCCGGCACCGACACTCAGAGGGCGGCGCTCTCGCCCGCTCCGAGCCTGCTGTGGGGGGCGCCGCCGAGGTTGGCCAGGGCCGTGTCGTAGATCGGCCGGGCGATGTCGGCGAGGTAGGCGTCGTGGATGTCGATCGCCCGGCGCGGCTTGACCTCGCGGACGTAGTCGACCACTTCGGCGATCTTGTTCCAGGGGGCGTGCACCGGCAGCATCAGCGTGTCGACGGGGGCGTCGGGGACGGTCAGCGCGTCCCCGGGGTGGAAGAGGGAGCCGTCGACGAGGTAGCCGACGTTGGTGACGCGCGGGACGTCGGGGTGGATCACGGCGTGCAGTTCGCCGTGGACCTGCACCTCGAAGCCGGCCGCGGTGAAGGTGTCCCCGTGGCCCACGGTGTGCACCCGGCCCGGGTAGGCGGCGGACATCCGCTCGGCGACGCTGCGCAGGGTCCACAGGGCCGCCGCCGGGTTCGCGTCGAGGGCGGCGCGCAGCCGGCCCTCGTCGAAGTGGTCGGGGTGCTCGTGCGTGACCAGCAGGGCGTCCGCCCCGAGGCCCGCGTCCGGTTCGCTGAAGACGCCGGGGTCGATGACGAGCGTGTGCCCGTCCTTCTCCAACTGGACGCAGGAGTGCAGCCGTTTGGTGAGCTTCATGATCCCACCCTATGGGGTGCGCGTTACGGGACGGTGGTGGAGACCACGTAGACGCGGGGGGCCTTCGGGTTGGTGAAGTCGACGGTGACGTCCCGGGTGGGGCGCGGGTCCGGCGCCTCCAGGGTGGTCCCGGACCACTGGTGCTTGGGGCTCCAGCTCCAGCCGGCGACGTGCGCGTCGCGCTCGGAGACCGAGACCCCGGGGGTGAGCGCCCCGCGGCTGGTGCCGACGTCGGCCAGGAAGGTGTCCAGCTGCTCCGGGGTGACCTGGAACTGGACGTACAGCCGGCTGGTGTGCCAGTTGTTGGTCTCCAGGTAGCCGACGTGGGAGGCCATCAGCGGGATCGGCACCTCGTAGATGCTGCGCTGCACCTTGGACGGCCAGTCGGGGCGCACCTTGACGGCGCCGACCCGGGCGGCCTTGTCCCGGCCGCTCTCGCGGCTCTGCTGCGCGGAGATGGCCAGGTAGCCGGCCGGGACGCCGATGAGCAGCAGGATGATGAGCGCGGTGACCCAGCGCCGGCGCACGGTGCTGCGCCGCTCCTCGGCGGTGGGCGGCCGGCCGCCGCCCGCCTCGGGCGAGGAGGCCTGACGGGGCAAGGTCGGTGTCACGGCTGTTCCTGCTCCTCGGGGCCGGCGGCGCCGCGCCGGCCGTACTGCGCGTAGCGCTCGTAGCGCTCCACCCGGCGGCGGGTGGCGCGCCGGAAGCGGCGGGCGACGAGCCGGGCGAGGTCGGCGGCGCCGACCATGCCCGCCTCGGGGCCCAGCTCGGCCTTGGCGATGCGGGCCTCGGGGCGGTAGCCGCGGCCGGTGAGGTGGCGCCGGAAGGCGTCCCGGGCGGGGCCGATGAGCAGGTCGTCGGCGGCGCTGACGCCGCCGCCGATGACGAAGCAGGAGGGGTCGAGGGCGGCGGCGAGGTTGGCGATGCCCACGCCGAGCCACTGGCCGATGTCCTGGAGGAGCTCGACGCACATGGCGTCGCCCTCGCGGGCCAGCTCGGTGATGAGCGGTCCGGTGATCTCGTGGACGTTGCCGCCGACCCGGGCGATGATGTCGTGCGCGACCGGGGAGTCGGCGGCGGCCAGCTCCCGGGCCTCGCGGACGAGGGCGTTGCCGGAGCTGTACTGCTCCCAGCAGCCTCGGTTGCCGCAGGGGCAGCGGTGGCCGCCGGGGACGACCTGCATGTGGCCGAACTCGCCGGCCACCCCGTAGCGGCCGCGCTTGACCTGGCCGCCCTCCAGGATGGCCCCGCCGATGCCGGTGCCCAGGGTGATCATGACCAGGTGGTCCTCGCCCCGGCCGGCGCCGAAGCGCCATTCGGCCCAGGCGGCGGTGTTGGCATCGTTGTCCACCATGACCGGGACCGCGAGGCGGGACTGGAGGGCGTCGCGCAGGGGCTCGTCCCGCCAGGCCAGGTGGGGGGCGAACAGGACGCGGGAGCGGTCGGCGTCGACCCAGCCGGCCGCGCCGATGCCCACCGCGTGCACGTCGTGCCGGTCGGAGAGGTCCAGGACCAGCTCGGCGATGGTGTCCTCGACGACCTTGGGGCTCTTGGACTTGTCCGGGGTCTCGGTGCGGATCTTCTCCAGGATATTCCCGTCGGCGTCGACGACGCCCGCCATCACCTTGGTGCCGCCGATGTCGATGCCGACCGTCGGGACGCGGGGGGCGGTCAGGTGCGACCGGCGCTCACGGGTCCCGATGGTCCGCAGGACGGTGCCTCGCGCCGACCCGCGGTGGGTGAGCGAGAAGTCCCGGTAGGTGGTCATCGAGTCGTGTCGTCCCTGTCGGAGGCGGTGGCGGGGGTGTCGGGCATGGCGGCGGACGGGGTGTCCGGTCCTGATTCTGCCACCCGCTCCAGTTCGTGGCTCAGCTCGTCCAGCTCCGAGCCCCCGGCCATCTGCCGGGTGAGCTCGTCGAGGGTGATCGAGTCGCGGGTGTGGCTGCCCGCCATGGTGCCGCGCTTGAGGAGCACGAAGCGGTCCCCGACCAGGTGGGCGTGGTGCGGGTTGTGGGTGATGAGGACCACGCCCAGGCCGGCGTCGCGGGCGGCCGCGACGTACTTGAGGACCACGCCGGACTGCTTGACGCCGAGCGCGGCGGTGGGCTCGTCCAGGACGAGGACCTTCGCGCCGAAGTGGACGGCGCGGGCGATGGCCACGCACTGGCGCTCGCCGCCGGACAGGGTGCCGATCGGCTGGTCGACGTCGCGCAGGTCGATGCCCATGCGCAGCAGTTCGGTGCGGGTGGTCTCGCGCATGTGGGCCACGTCGAGGCGGCGGAAGGGGCCGCGGCCCTTCGTGGGCTCGGAGCCGAGGAAGAAGTTCCGCCAGACCGGCATCAGGGGGACGACGGCGAGGTCCTGGTAGACGGTGGCGATGCCGCGGTCGAGGGCGGCGCGCGGGTTGGCCAGTACGGTCTCCTCGCCCTCGATCTCGAAGGTGCCGGCGTCGTGCCGGTGCAGCCCCGCGATGATCTTGATGAGGGTGGACTTCCCGGCGCCGTTGTCGCCCAGCACGCAGGTGATCTCGCCCGCCGAGACCTCCAGGGAGACGTCGCGCAGGGCGCGGATGCTGCCGTAGTACTTGCTGACTCCGGTCAGCTTGACCAGGGGCTCGCTCATGACCGTGCCTCCGCCCGCTTGCGGACCCATGCGTTGAGCAGCGTGGCGAGCAGCAGCATGGCACCGAGGAAGAACTTGAACCAGTCCGGGTTCCACTGCGCGTAGACGATGCCGTTGCTGGCCATGCCGAAGATGAACGCGCCGACCGCCGAGCCGATCGCGGAGCCGTAGCCGCCGGTCATCAGGCAGCCGCCGATGACGGCCGCGATGATGTAGAGGAACTCGTTGCCGACGCCCTCCCCCGACTGGACCACGTCGAAGGAGAAGAGGATGTGCTGCCCGGAGATCCAGGCGCACAGGGCGACGCCCATGTAGAGCCCGATGCGGGTCTTGACGACCGGGACGCCGGTGGCGCGGGCCGCGTCGGCCCCGCCGCCCACGGCGAAGATCCAGTTCCCGGCGCGGGTGCGCAGCAGGATCCAGGTGGCGACGGCGACCAGGGCCAGCCACCACAGGATGGTGACCTTGAGGGTGACCGAGCCGACGTTCCACTGGGAGGCGAACAGGGCGCGGGCGGAGGGGAAGCCCTCCATGTCGGCGATGGTCTTGGTGGAGACGGTGCCGCTGATCAGCTTGGTGAAGCCGAGGTTCAGGCCGGTCAGCATCAGGAAGGTGCCGAGCGTGATGATGAAGCTGGGCAGCTTCGTGCGGGTGAGCATGAACCCGTTGAAGAAGCCGATGGCGAGGGTGACCAGCAGGGACACCCCGACGCCGACCCAGACGTTGGCGGTCATCTGGTAGCTGAACATCGAGCTGAACAGCGCCGAGGTGGTCACCATGACGCCGGCGGACAGGTCGAACTCGCCGCCGATCATCAGCAGGGCGACCGGGACCGCCATGATCCCGATGGTGGAGGCCGAGTAGAGGACCGTGCTGAGGCTGGCGGCCTTCAGGAAGCTGTCCGCGGCGAAGGAGAAGAACACGAAGACGGCGGCGGCGCCGACGACCGCGCCCAGCTCGGGCCGGCCGAGGAGCCGGCGCACGTAGGAGACGGGCGCGAGCCGCTCGTCGGCGGCGGGGGCGGCGGCGCTCATCGGCTGCCCCGCTTGATGAACGGCTCCAGCTTGCCGACCTGGTCGGCGGTGACGATCTGCGGCCCGGTCAGCACCGGCCGGCCGCCGCCGAGCACGTCCCCGTTGTAGCGGTAGAGCCACAGCAGGTCCACGGCCTCGTAGCCCTGGAGGTAGGGCTGCTGGTCGACGGCGAAGCCGAGGGCGCCGGACTTCAGGTCGCGGGCCACGGACTCGTTGAGGTCGAAGGTGTCCACCTCGGCCTTGCTGCCGGCGGCCTCCTTGGCCTTGACGGCGGTGGGGGCGAAGGGGGCGCCGAGGGTGAGGATGCCGTCGATGGAGGGGTCGGCCTGGAGCTTGGCCTGCATCGCGGCCTGCACGGAGGGCATGTTGGTGCCCTCGACGTAGAGGTTCTCCATGGTGCCGCCGAACGTCTTCTTCGCCCCGGCGCAGCGCTGCTCGTGGCCGACGTTGCCCTGTTCGTGCAGGACGCAGACGGCCTTCTTCAGACCCCGTTTCGTCATCTCGGTGCCGACGGCCTCGCCGGCGATCTCCTCGTCCTGGCCGATGTGGGCCAGCGCCCCGTACTCGGCCGACTGGGCGGAGCCGGAGTTGACGGTGATCACGGGGATGCCCGCCTTCACGGCCTTGCCGACGACGTCCTTGAGGGCCTCGGGCTTGGCGAGGCTGACGATGATCCCGTCGACCTTCTGGTCGATGGCGTTCTGCACGAACTGGGCCTGCTGCTGTGCCTGGTCGTCGTGGGAGTAGACGAAGTTGATGTTGTCCTTCGCCGCGGCCTCCTTGGCGCCCTTCTGGACGATGTCCCAGAAGGTGTCGCCGTCGCCCGCGTGCGTGACCATCGCGAAGGTCCAGCGCGGCGTGGACACGGCGGGCCGGCCCGCCTCCGCGGCCTTCGCCCGCTCCTCGGCGCGCTTGCCGCCCGTGCTGCTGCAGCCCGCGAGGGAGGCCCCCAGTACCGCCGCGAGGACGGCGCCGACGACGCGTACCCCTGTCCGAACCCTAGCCACGTCCCCGTGCCCTTCCCTCGTGCGTCATGAATCGGTCATTTCCGGTGTCAGCCGCCCAGTATCCGCCACAGTGGACCACGAAGGGTCACCGGGGCGAGCGCGGGCGGATTGACAGGTCCCCCGTACGGGGTCACGTTGAGTGCATGCGCATCGGGCTCATCGGAACGGGCCGGATCGGCTCCTTCCACGCGGCCTCCCTGGCCCGCCACCCGGATGCCGGCTCGCTGCTGCTGGCCGACGCCGAGCCGGGGCGGGCCGCGCGGCTCGCGGAGCGGCTGGGCGCCACCGCCGCGCCCTCGGTCGACCAGGTCTTCACCTGGGGCGTGGACGCGCTGGTGGTGGCCTGTGCGACCGAGGGGCACGCCGGTCTCGTCGTCCGGGCGGCGCGCGGCGGGCTGCCCGTGTTCTGCGAGAAGCCGCTGGCCCCCGACCTGGCGCGGACCCTGGAGGTGCTGCGCGAGGTGGCCGCGGCCGGCGGACTGCTCCAGGTGGGGTTCATGCGCCGCTTCGACCCCGGCTACCGCACCGCGCGGGAGCTGGTCCGTTCGGGTGCCCTGGGGCGGCTGCACACCGTCCGCACGATGACCGCGGACCCGGCCCCGCCGCCCGCCGCCTACCTGGCCGGCTCCGGGGGCCTGTACCGGGACTGCCTGGTGCACGACTTCGACATGGCGCGCTGGGTGACCGGGCGGGAGGTCACCGAGGTGTACGCGGCCGGTTCGGACGCCGGGCCGGCCGTCTTCCGCGAGAGCGGCGACGTCGACACGGCCGCCGCCCTCCTCACCCTGGACGACGGGACGCTGGTCACCAGCACGGGCACCCGCTGCAACGGCGCCGGGTACGACGTGCGGATGGAGCTGGCCGGGGAGCTGGACCAGGTCTCCTGCGGGCTCGACGACCGGACGCCGATCGCCTCGACGGAGCCGCAGGGCCCGCCCCCGGCGAGCAAGCCGTGGACCGGCTTCCTGGAGCGGTTCGCCCCCGCGTACGAGGCCGAGCTGGCGGCCTTCGTCCGGCTGGTGCGCGGCGAGGGCGCCAACCCCTGCGACGGCCGCGAGGCGCTGGCCGCCTTCCGCGTGGCGGAGGCGTGCGAGCGCTCGCGCCGGGAGCACCGCCCGGTACGGCTGGCGGAGCTCCCGGACCTGTGACGGCCGCGCGGGGGCCGGCGGGGGAAGGGACACGGACGGCCGCTACCAGCGCACCGGCAGCCGGGTCACACCCCGGATCAGGCTGCCCCCGATCCACTCCGGCGGGCCCCCGTCGGGGTCCTCGGCCAGGCCGGGGAAGCGGTCGAGGAGGGAGCGGAAGGCGATGCGGCCCTCCATCCTGGCGAGCGGGGCGCCGATGCAGAAGTGGATCCCGTACCCGAAGGCGAGGTGGCCCTGGGGGGCGCGCCGCACGTCGAAGGCGTCGGGGTCCGCGTACCGCCCGGGGTCGCGGCCGGCGCCGGCCAGGGAGACGAGGACGGTGGCTCCGGCGGGGACGGCGGTGCCGCCTATCTCCAGGTCCTCGCGGGCGTAGCGGTAGGTGCTGTTCTGCACCGGGCCGTCGTAGCGGAGCATCTCCTCGATCGCGCCGTCGAGCAGGCCGTCGGGATCGGCCCGCAGGGCGGCCAGCTGGTCCGGGTGGGCGAGCAGGGCGCGGGTGCCGTTGGAGATCAGGTTGACGGTGGTCTCGTGGCCGGCGATGAGCAGCAGGAAGGCCATGCCGATGAGCTCCGCGGCCGAGAGCGCGTCGCCGTCCTCGTCGCGGGTCCGGACCAGGGCGCTGAGCAGGTCCTCGCCCGGGTCCCGGGACTTGGCCGCGACGAGTTCCGCGAGGTAGTCGGCGAGCCGGAGGTGTGCGGTGCGGGCGGGCACCGGGGTGGGCGCGAGGACCTCCTTGGACCAGTGCCGGAAGCGTTCGCGGTCCGGCGCGGGCACGCCGAGGAGTTCGCCGATCACGGTGATCGGCAGGGGGAAGGCGAAGGCCTCGATCAGGTCGGCGGAGCGCCCGGGGCGGGCGGCCATCGCGTCGAGGAGCTCGTCGGTGATCCGCTGGACCCGGGGGCGCATGGCCTGGACCCGGCGGGTGGTGAACTCGCGGGCGACCAGCCGGCGCAGCCGGGTGTGCTGCGGCGGGTCGGTCTCCAGCAGGTTGCTGTTGGCGGCGTTGGCCGCGACGCCCCGCAGCACGGCGCCGGTCTTCCAGTCCTTCGCCAGCCCGGGGTGGGCGAGGGCCTCGCGGGCCTCCTCGTGGCCGACGACCAGCAGCGCGGGCGCGAACTCGGGGGCCGAGACGCCGACCTGGTGGACGGGCCCCCGGGCCCGCAGGCGGGCGTAGTACGCGTAGGGGTCCGCGGCGAAGTCCGGGTCGTTCGCGCTGATGTCCGGTTGTGGCATGCGGTCAGGTTAATGGGGCGTCAGGGCGGGGGAACCGGCGGCTTCCGGCCACAGGACGCGGCTCACGCGGCCACGGTCCGCCGTCCCCACGCCGTGCCGGCCAGGACCAGTGCCGCGCCCGCGAGGCCCGCCGGGCCGGGGTGTTCACCGCCCACGGCGATGCCGGCGGCCGCCGCCCACAGGGGTTCGGTGCCGAGGAGGAGGCTGACGCGGGAGGGCGAGGTGCGGCGTACGGCCCACATCTGCACGAAGAAGGCGAAGAGCGTGCAGAACACGGAGAGGAAGGCGAGGCCCGCCCACTGGGCGGGGCCGAGGTCCGCGGCGGCGGCCCAGGGGCTGTCCCCGGTGCCGGGCAGGGCGGCCAGCAGGGCGAAGACGAGGACGGCGCCGCCCAGTTGGACGGTGGTCAGGGAGAGCGGGTCGGCGTCCTGGACGGCCTTGATCCGGGCCATGAGCAGCACGTGCAGGGTGCGGGCGAGGGCCGCGCCGAGGACCAGCAGGTCGCCGCCGCTCGGGGCGGTGAGGCCGGCGCCCTGGGTGAGCAGGACGACTCCGGCGACCGAGACTGCCGCGGCCGCGAGGAAGGCGCCCGAGGGGGCCGTGCGCCGTACGGCGGACTCGGCGAGCGGGGTGAAGATCATGGTCAGGCTGATGATCAGGCCGGCGTTGGTGGCGGAGGTGTGGACCACCCCGTAGGTCTCCAGCAGGAAGATCCCGCCGAGGACGAGCCCCAGCAGCCCGGCGCCGCGCAGCCGGGCGGCGTTCAGCGCGCGCAGCCGGCGCCGTCCGGCGAGGGCCAGGACGGGCAGGACGAGCGCGAAGCGCAGGACGAGCACCGCGATGACGGTGTGGGTGGTCGTGACGCCCTTGGCCGCGAGGTAGCTGCCGCCCCACACGACGGCGACGAGGAGGACGGGCAGGTCCGCGAGCCGGGCCCGGCGGGGGGCGAGGGCTGGGGCGGGGGCGGCGAGGCTGGACACCGGGGCGGCTCCGACGGCGGGGAGGGTGTGGAGACGTCGGCGGCTCGCACGGGTGCGGGCCCACGGTAGCCCCGGGTGATCTTGCCGTCGACCTGATATCGCTCCCGAACGCGAGGTCGGATTCCCGCCAGCGCGGCCGGGCCCCGGGAGATTTGATTGAACTCGCAACCAAACAGCTCGGGAGGGAACGGCAATGAACGGCGACAAGGTGGCTCTGGTGACGGGCGGCAGCCGGGGGATCGGCGCGGCGGCCGCGCTGCGGCTGGCCGAGGACGGCTTCGACGTGGCGGTCACCTACGTGAGCGGCGGGCGCGCCGCGGCCGAGGTGGTCGGGAAGATCGAGGCGCTCGGCCGCCGGGGCCTGGCGGTACGGGCCGACGCGGGCGCCGCCGAGGGCCCGCGGGAGGCGGTGGAGGAGACCGTGCGCGCGCTCGGCCGGCTCGACGTCCTGGTGAACAACGCGGGCGTGGGCGTGCTCGGCCCGATCGGCACGCTCGGCGCCGCCGACGTGGACCGGGTCCTCGGCGTCAACGTCCGGGGGGCCTTCCTGGCCGCGCAGGCGGCGGCCGGGCACATGGGCGCCGGCGGACGGATCGTCACCATCGGCAGCTGCATGGTGGCGCGGGTCCCCGGCCCGGGCGGCACCCTGTACGCGATGAGCAAGGCGGCCATGACGGGCCTGACGAAGTCCCTCGCCCGGGAGCTCGGCGACCGCGGCATCACCGCGAACCTGGTGCACCCCGGGCCCACGGACACCGACATGAACCCCGCCGACGGGCCCTACGCGGACGCGCAGCGGTCGTTGACGGCGCTCGGGCGCTACGGCACCCCGGGGGAGGTCGCCGCGATGGTGTCCTTCCTCGCCGGGCCGGACGCCGCGTACGTCACCGGGGCGGAGTTCTCGGTGGACGGCGGCCACGCCGCGTAACCCCGCCGGGAGACCGGCCCGCACGCGCCGATGGGGCGCACCACCGCGGTGGTGCGCCCCATCGGCGCGCGTCCCGCGCCCCGGGGGTGTCGGCCCCCGGGGCGGGGCGCAGGCGGGCCTGGATCAGCCGCCCAGCTCCTGGTGACGGGCGGCCAGGGAGGCCGCGCCGTTCTCCGTCAGCGAGCCGAAGAGGCGCAGCCGGGAGAAGCCGCCGTCCGGGAAGATGTCGATCCGGACGTGGGTGCCGACCGCCGGGGCGTCCAGTACGAAGCGGTGGTTGGTGTCGGGCTGCAGGCGGGTGCGCGGCAGGAACTCGGTCCACTCGCCCTCCTCGCCCGTCTTGACGGACAGCGAGGCCCAGCCGGCCGAGTTGCCCTTCAGGTACGCGGTGTCGATCTCGACGGCGCGGATCTCGGACTCGGCCACGAGCTGGTAGCGGATCCAGTCGTTGCCGTTGTCACGACGGCGCGCGGTCTCCCAGCCGTCGTCCATCTTGCGGGAGCGGCCCGGGTTGATGGTGTTGGTCGGCGGGGAGTAGAAGCGGTTGGACGCGTCCTGGACGGAGCCGCCGTTCTCCAGCGCCACCACGTCGAAGGAGCCGAGCGCCGCGAGCCACTTCGGGTCCGGCAGGACCTCGCCGTAGACGCGCAGGCGGGCGATGCCGCCGTCGGGGTGCTGGTTGACGCGCAGGTGCGTGAAGCGCTGCTCCACGGCGACCTCGAAGCCGTTGGCCGCGTGGCCGCCGACCGGGGTGCGCTCGACGAGGACCGTCCACTTCACGTCGTCGCCCTGGAGCTCCTCCGGGGTCGGCGCCAGGGCGCCCTCCCAGTTGGTGCCCTCGATGGAGACGGCCTGCGGCATGTTGCCGCGGAAGTGGGCGGTGTCGACGACGATGCCGCGGATCACGCCGGGGGCGCCCAGGCGCACCAGCGCCCAGTCGTGGTCCTCGGGGGTGGGCCAGGGCTGCGTGGCGGAGACGCCACGGCGGCGGCGGGTCTCCCAGCCGTCCATGACCTTGCCCTTGTGGCCGAAGTCCTCGGGGTCGAAGTGCGCGGCCTCGGAGATCAGCAGGTTCTCGCGCTGGGCGAAGAACTCGTCGTTGGCGGCGATGACACCGGCGCCCAGCTCACGCGCGGCGAGGTTCGCGTACTGGGTGAACGGGAAGTCCGCGGTGCGGTAGTCCGCGTACGGGTCGCCGCCCCCGTACGGGTTCGCGTTACCGGTGAAGGATTCAATCGCCACTGTCAGTTCTGCCTTTCGAGGAGGAGGCCCGTGGGCTCGGTCGGGGTGCCGTGGTCGGCGATCTGGGTACCGCGCAGCCAGGTGGACTTGACGACGCCGTGCAGGGTCTTGCCCGCGTACGCCGTGACCTGGTTGCGGTGGTGGAGTTCGGCCGGGTCCACGGTGAACGTTTCTTCGGGGGCCAGGACGGCGAAGTCGGCGTCGCGGCCGGCCTCGATCGCGCCCTTCTGGGCCAGTCCGGCCAGGGCGGCCGGGGCGGCGGACATCCAGCGGACGACGTCCTCCAGGGTGCGGCCGCGCCTGCGGGCCTCGGTCCAGATGGCCGGCAGGCCGAGCTGGAGGGAGGAGATGCCGCCCCAGGCGGTGGCGAAGTCACCGGTCTTCAGGTCCGCCGTGGACGGCGAGTGGTCGGAGACGATGCAGTCGATGGTGCCGTCGGCGAGCGCGTCCCACAGGACGTCCTGGTTGGCGGCCTCGCGGATGGGCGGGCAGCACTTGAACTCGGTGGCGCCGTCGGGGACTTCCTCGGCGGTGAGGGTGAGGAAGTGCGGGCAGGACTCGACCGTGATCTGCACGCCCTCGGCCTTGGCGGCGGCGATCAGCGGCAGCGCGGAGGCGGAGGACAGGTGCAGGACGTGCACGCGGGCGTTCAGCCGCTTCGCCTGGGCGATCAGATTCTGGATCGCGGTGTTCTCGGCGTCCTGGGGACGGGAGGCGAGGAAGTCGGCGTACTTGGGGCCCGGGTTCTGCGGGGCGGACTCCAGGTGGTGCGGGTCCTCGGCGTGCACGATCAGCAGGCCGCCGAAGCCGGTGATCTCGGCGAGGGAGGTGGCCAGCTGCTCCTGGTCCAGCAGCGGGAACTCGTCCACGCCGGAGGGCGACAGGAAGCACTTGAAGCCGTAGACGCCGGCGTCGTGCAGCGGCGCCAGGTCCTTGACGTTGTCCGGCAGGGCGCCGCCCCAGAAGCCCACGTCCACGTGCGCCTTGGCCCGGGCGACCTCCTGCTTGACGCGGAGGTTGTCGACCGTGGTGGTGGGCGGCAGGGAGTTGAGGGGCATGTCGAGGATGGTGGTGATGCCGCCGGCGGCGGCCGCGCGGGTCGCCGTCCAGAAGCCCTCCCACTCGGTGCGGCCCGGGTCGTTGACGTGGACGTGGGTGTCCACGAGACCGGGGAGCAGGACGTCGTCGCCGAAGTCCTCGACCCGGGCTCCGGCCGGTACCTCGGCCTCGTACGCCAGTACGGCCGCGATCTTCCCGCCGGCGACGGCGACCGAGGCGGCGCGCGTCCCCTCGGGGGTGATGACGCGCGTCGAGCGCAGTACCAGTTCCACAGCCACGTCGGCCACCGGAACCTCCCCATCTACTTCCACAGAGCGAAATTCAACGTTCTGTTGACGGAGTCTCCATCCCGATCCGGAGCCAGTCAAGAGCGCCCGGAGGGACCACTGACACGTATGCACCGCAATTGGATGTTTCCACGAGATGGAATTAAGATTTCACTATCCAGAATGTAGCTACCACCACCGGCACCCGGGCAGGTAACTTCCCGAGGACGTCCGCCACCAGGACAAACCGCCTCTGACCGGCGGGGACGGCCGAGGCCCGGATCTGGGACCGACGCCGACCGACCGGTAGGCTGCTTCCTTGCCTGCCAGCACCGAAAGGACCGCGCCGTGCCGACGTCCAGCGCCAGCACCACCGACGCTTCCGCCAAGCCCACCGCCGCCGGCGGTGGCGTCCAGTCCCTTGAGCGCGCCTTCGACCTGCTCGAACGGATGGCCGACGCCGGGGGCGAAGTCGGTCTCAGCGAGCTCTCCGCCGCGAGCGGCCTGCCGCTGCCCACCATCCACCGCCTGATGCGCACCCTCGTCGCCTGCGGCTACGTCCGGCAGCAGCCCAACCGACGGTACTCCCTCGGGCCCCGCCTCATCCGCCTCGGCGAGTCCGCGTCGCGGCTGCTGGGCACCTGGGCGCGCCCCTACCTCGCGCGTCTGGTCGAGGAGACGGGGGAGACCGCCAACATGGCCCTGCTCGACGGGGACGAGATCGTCTACGTCGCCCAGGTGCCGTCCAAGCACTCCATGCGCATGTTCACCGAGGTCGGCCGCCGGGTGCTGCCGCACTCCACCGGCGTGGGCAAGGCGCTGCTCGCCCACACCCCCGCCGAGGAGGTGCGCGCCCTGCTGTCCCGCACCGGGATGCCGGCCGCGACCGAGAAGACCATCACCACGCCCGAGGGCTTCCTGGAGGCCCTGGAGCAGGTCCGCAAGGTGGGCTACGCCGTCGACGACAACGAGCAGGAGATAGGGGTCCGCTGCCTGGCCGTGTCGGTGCCGAACTCGCCGACCGCCGCCGCGATCTCCATCTCGGGTCCGGCCGGCCGGGTGACGCAGGAGGTCGCGGAGTCCTTCGTGCCGATCCTCCAGGGCGTGGCCGCCGAGCTGTCGGTGGCCCTGCAGAGCCAGACCCCCGCGTAGCCCGCGGGCAGCGCGAGAGCCCCGGCGTCCCTCCCCCTGTGAGGGGCGCCGGGGCTCTCGCGCGTACGGGCCCGGGTGGGCCCGTACGGGACCTCAGGCGGCCGGCGCGGGCGCGGCGGCCGGCTCGGCGGGCCGTGCGCCCGGGGTGAGGCGGCCGTCGGTCATGGTCGCCGTACGGTCCATCCGGTCCAGGTGGGCGTGGTCGTGGGTGACCAGCACGGTGGCGGTGGAGCGCTCGCGGGTCAGGGTGACCAGCAGGTCGAGGACCGCCGCGCCGCGCTCGTGGTCCAGGGCGCTGGTGGGCTCGTCGACCAGCAGCACGGAGGGCTCGTTCATCAGCGCGCGGGCGATGTTCACCCGCTGGCGCTGCCCGCCGGAGAGCTGGTGGGGGCGCTTGTCCGCCTTGTCCGCCAGGCCCACCGCGTCCAGCAGCTCCAGGGCCCGGCGGCGCAGCTGCCGGTGGGGGCGGCCGGAGAGGTGGGCCATCACCTGGAGCTGCTCGGCGGCGGTCAGCGAGGCCAGCAGGTTCGGCTGCTGGAAGACGATGCCGATCTCCTCCCGGCGCAGGGCCGCCTTCTCGGCGGCGCCGAGCCGCGCGGTGTCGCGGCCGGCGACGAGGACCCGGCCGGAGTCGGGGGTCACCAGGGTGGCCGCGACGGCCAGCAGGCTGGACTTCCCGGAGCCGGAGGGTCCCACGATCGCGGTGAGGGTCCCGGCGGGCACCTCCAGCTCCACCGCGTCGAGGGCGGTCAGCCGGCCGTCCCCGTCGGGGTAGGTGAGCGTGACGTCGTGCACGAGGAGGGTCATCGGGCGCTCCCGAGGGCGGTCAGCGGGTCGACGGCGGTGATCCGCCGGATGGAGAGGGCCGCGCCCAGGGCACCGAGCACGATCATGATCGCGGCGGGGGCCAGCACGGTGGCGGCGTCGAGGACGAAGGGCACGTCGCCGCCGCTGATCAGGGCGCCGATGCCGGAGGCGAGCAGGGTCCCGGCCCCGGTGCCGATGGCCAGCATCACGACGGCCTGGCCGAGGGCGTCCCGCAGGAGGTACGGGGTGGAGGCGCCGAGCGCCTTCAGCACCGCGATGTCCCCGCTGCGCTGGATGGTCCACACGGTGAAGAAGGCGCCTATGACCAGCGCGGAGATGGCGAAGAGGAACCCGCGCATCAGCTGGAGGGAGCCGTTCTCGGCCTGGTAGGACCCTATGGCGCCCAGGGCCTCGTCGACGGTCTGGCTGCGGGTGCCCGCCGCCGCGTCGCCGGCGGCCCAGTCCACGCCCGAGGAGCCGTCGAGGGCGAGGACGGTGGCGGTGGTCTCCCCGGAGGCGCCCTGGCCGGCGACGCGCTGCCAGTCGGCCAGGTCCGCCCAGACGACGGGGGTGTGGCTGTAGGCGGCGGTGCCCGAGACCGCGGCGACGGTCAGCTCCAGCGGGCCCAGCTTGACCTTGGCCCCGGCGGTGAGCCCGCCGAGCTCCTTGGCGGCCTTCTCGGTCAGGACCACCTTGCCCGGGCCCAGGCCCGTCCCGGCGGGGGCGAGGCGGCCGCCCGGCTCGACGCCGAAGACGGAGACGGCGGCGGTGCGCCCGCCGGCGAGGGCGTTGGTGGTGCGGATGCCGAGCGGCTCGGCGGCTTTGACGCCGGGGCGGCCGCGCCAGGTCCGCCAGGCGCTCTCGGGCAGCTGGGAGCCGGTGAAGGACACCTTCTGGTCCCCGGGCGGGACCGCGAAGGCGAGCCGGGAGGCGGGCAGGCCGGTGACGGCCGAGATGTTCTCCCGGGCCAGACCGGACGTGAGCCCCGACAACAGGCCGACCAGCAGCGTGATCAGCAGGACGACCGAGCCCATGAGGGCGAAGCGGCCCTTGGCGAACCGTAGATCTCTCCATGCGACGAACATGTCCCCCACCCTGGTCTTCGCAGGGGTCCCCGGACATCGCGCCACGGGAGGGATCCTGGTATCGAAGGAGGCATTCCGATATCGAACTTTCGATTGACCGGGCCCCTCCCCACCCCGCTTACGCTGGTCGGACGATGTCCTCCGCGCACTCCCCCTCCCCCGCCCCCTCCCCGGCCGCCCGCGCCCTGACCCCCGTCACCCGCGTCCTGCGCCTGTGCCTGCACGCGCTGTTCGCCGGGCTGCTCGCGCTGGCCGCCGGCCGGGCCGTCGCCGACTCCGCGCCGCGGGCCGGGTGGATCGTCGCCGTCAGCGCCCTGCTGGCCGCCGTGTACGCGGCGGGGGTGCGGGCCCCGGCGGTCGGCCGGTCGGCGCGTGCGGCCGGGGTGTGGCTGGCCGGCATGGGCGCGGTGTGGGCCGCGCTGCTCGTGCTCTCCCCCGACGGGCTGTGGCTGGCCTTCCCGCTGTACTTCCTGGAGCTGCACCTGCTGCGGCTGCGCTGGGCCCTGGCGGCGGTCGCGGTGAGCGCCTGCGCGGCGATCGGCGGTTTCCTCGGCCACAGCGGGACGGTCACCCCGGGGGCCTTCCTCGGGCCGCTGCTGGGCGGGGCGGTGGCCGTGGCCACCGTGCTGGGCTACCAGGCGCTGTACCGGGAGAGCGAGCGGCGCCGCGAGCTGATCGAGGAGCTGATGGCCACCCGGGCCGAGCTGGCGGTGGCCGAGCGGGGCGCGGGGATCCTCGCCGAGCGGGAGCGGCTGGCCCGGGAGATCCACGACACCCTCGCGCAGGGCCTGTCCTCGATCCAGCTGCTGCTGCGGGCCGCCGAGCGGGCGCTGCCCGAGGACGCCCCGGCCGCCGAGCACATCGCCCGGGCCCGGGAGGCCGCTCAGGAGAACCTCGCCGAGGCGCGCCGGTTCGTCCGGGCGCTGACGCCCCCGGACCTGGAGCACGGGTCGCTGGCGGCGGCCCTGGAGCGGCTGTGCTCGGGGGCTCCGGGGCCGCGCGTGCGGTTCTCGGTCAGCGGCGCCCCGCGCGAGCTGCCCACCCCCTACGAGGTGGCCCTGCTGCGGATCGCGCAGTCGGCGCTGGCCAACGTGGTGCGGCACGCGCGGGCGGACCGGGCCGAGATCACCCTGAGCTTCATGGACACCTCGGTCGCGCTGGACGTCGTCGACGACGGCCGGGGCTTCGACCCGGCCCGCGCGGCCTCCGGCGAGGGCGGCTTCGGCCTGCCGGCGATGCGCGCGCGGGCGGAGTCGCTGGGCGGGCTGTTCACCGTGGAGTCCGACCCGGGCCAGGGCACCGCCGTGGCCGTCACCCTGCCGCTGCCCCTGGAGGCCTGACGATGACCATCCGGCTGCTGCTCGCCGACGACCACCCGGTGGTCCGCGCCGGGCTGCGCGCGGTGCTGGACACCGAACCGGACTTCGCGGTGGTCGCGGAGGCGGCGACGGCGGAGCGGGCGGTGGAGCTGGCGGCGTCCGAGCCGGTGGACGTGGTGCTGATGGACCTGCAGTTCGGGGCCGGGATGCACGGCTCGGCGGCCACGGCGGCGATCACCGCCCGCCCGGGGGCGCCCCGGGTGCTGGTCCTGACCACGTACGACACGGACGCGGACATCCTGGCGGCGGTGGAGGCCGGGGCCTCGGGGTACCTGCTGAAGGACGCCCCGCCGGAGGAGCTGGCGGCCGCGGTCCGCACGGCCGCCGCGGGGCAGTCGGCGCTGGCCCCGGCGGTGGCGCTGCGGCTGATGGACCGGATGCGGACCCCGGCGGAGGCGCTGACCAAGCGGGAGCTGGAGGTGCTCCAGCTGGTCGCGGACGGATTGTCGAACCAGCAGATCTCCAAGCGGCTCTTCCTCAGCCAGGCCACGGTCAAGTCCCACCTGGTGCACGTGTACGCCAAGCTCGGCGTGGACTCCCGTACGGCGGCGGTGGCGGCGGCCGCCACCCGCCGCCTGATCCGGACCCCGTAGCGCGGCGGGCCCGCGCCTTACGGGGCGGGCTACGCCACCCAGTAGGGCCGCTCCACCCCCGGGGTGAGCGGGACGCCTTCGTGGAAGGCCGCCGCGAGGCGGCGTACGCCCTCGTCGAGCCGGTCGGGCGGCAGGGTGTACGGGATCCGCAGGCGGTGTTCGAAGGTGCCCGGGTCGACGCCGAAGCGGGCGCCCCGGCCGATGTGCACCCCGGCGGCGGCCGCCCGTTCGGCCAGGGCGGAGCTGACCGGTTCGCCGAGGTCCACCCAGAGCGAGAGGCCGCCCGGCGGCAGCCGCCAGGACCACTCCGGGGTGTGCCGCTCCAGTGAGCCCACCAGGGCGGCGCGCCGGATCCGCAGCTCGGCGAGCCGCCGGGGCAGGGAGCGGTCCATGCCCTCCAGCAGCGGGAGGGCCACCACCTGGTCGAGGACGGAGCCGGTCATGTCGGCGGAGACCCGTACCGCCGTCAGCTCGTTGACCAGCTTCGCGGTGGCCCGGATCCAGCCCACCCGCAGCCCGCCCCAGTGGGTCTTGCTCAGCGAGCCGATGGTGATCACGTGGTCGGCGCCCGAGCGCGGGGCGAGGGAGGCCAGCGGGGCGGGGGCGGGGACGTCCAGGGCGATGTCGGCGATGGTCTCGTCGACCACCAGCCAGGTCCCCGAGGCCCGGGTCGCCGCCAGCAGCCGCAGCCGGTGCTCCTCGGGCATCAGGGCGCCGGTCGGGTTGTGGAAGTCCGGGACGGTGTACGCGAGCCGGGGGACGGTCTGGTGGAGGGTGGACTCGGCGGTCTCCATGTCCCAGCCCGCGTCCGAGACGGGGACCGAACCGGTGCGCAGCCGGGCGTGGCGCAGGGCGTCGAGGGCGTTGGCGTAGGTGGGGCTCTCGGTGACGACCCGGTCGCCGGGCCGGCAGAGCAGGCTGACGACCAGCGCGAAGGCCTGCTGGGCCCCGGCGGTGACCAGGATCTGCTCGGGTCGGGTGGGCAGCCCGCGCCGGGTGAAGCGGTCGGCGACGGCCGCGCGCAGGTCGGGCAGGCCGAAGGGGTGGTAGCCGGGGCTGCGGGCGAGGGCGGGCAGCCGGGGCGCGGCCCAGGCGAGGGCTTCGGTGAGGGTGTCGGCGGGGGCGCCCATGGCGGCGATGGCGAGGTCGATGCCCGGTTCCCCGTCGGCCCGGCCGCCGACGCCGCCGACCAGCAGGTGGGCGCCGACCGGGCCGTGTCCCTCGGGGAGCTCGGTCCAGGTACCGGAGCCGCGCCGGCTGCGGACGTAGCCGCTCTCGCGGAGCAGGTCGTAGGCGCCGGTGACGGTGGCGCGGCTGGCCCCGACGGCCTCGGCGAGCTCGCGTTCGGCGGGCAGCCGGACGTGCAGGGCGATCCGGCCGTCGAGGACGAGGGTGCGCAGGGCGTCGGCGAGGGAGCGGTAGCCGGGGCGGGCCAGCACCTCCGGGGGGAGCATCGCGGCGAGCTGCCGGCTGCCGACCGTTCTGTCCGCCGTGTGGACCACTCGCCCGTTCGCCATGCCAACCCCCCCTGATTGGCTCTGCCCGCCAGGCCAATCCGGGTCCAGACTCGCTGTATTGGCCCCCCATTGGCAAGGAGAGTGCGCAATGCCGTACGACGTGTTCACCGACCGTGACGAGCGGGCCCTGCTGGCGGCCGCCGAGAACCGGATCAGCGAGCCCCTGCGGATGGGGGCCGCGCTGGCCTCCGTACGGCGGCTGCTCGCGCGGCACTCACCCGGACGGGCGACGGGGGCGCGAGAATCGCTCCCATGTCAGCAGCCGAACACACGCCCCAGTCCGCTCCCCCGGTGAACGCCGGCGCGCCCCCAGTGATCGCGGGTCTCCTCCTGGCCGCCGGGGGCGGCCGCCGGCTCGGGGGGCGGCCCAAGGCCCTGCTCCCCTACCGGGGCCGGCCGCTCGTGGAGAACGCCGTCCGCGTCCTGCGCGAGGCGGGCTGCGGCCCGGTGCACGTGGTGCTGGGCGCCTCGGCGGCGGAGGTCCGCGAGCGCGCCGACCTGTCGGGCTGCGTGGTCGTGGACAACCCGGACTGGGCCGAGGGCATGGGCTCCTCCCTGCGGGTGGGCCTGGCCTCGCTGGCCGGTACGGGGGCCGGCGCGGCCCTGGTCTCGCTGGTGGACCAGCCGGGCATCGGGCCGGAGGCGGTGGCCCGGGTGCGGGCGGCGTACCGGTCCCCGGCCAGCCTGGCGGCGGCCGCGTACGACGGGGAGCGCGGGCACCCGGTGCTGTTCGGGGCGGACCGGTGGGCGGACATCGCGGCGACCGCGACCGGTGACCGGGGCGCGCGGGTCCACCTGAAGAACCACGCGGACGAGGTCATGCTGGTGGAGTGCGGGGACGTCGCGGCCGACTTCGACATCGACACCCCGCCCGACCTGGCACATCTCGCCTGAGCGGGGTCCGGCTCGGGAGCGAGCGGGCTGTGACCGCGATGGCACTGAGGGCCACGGGCAAGCGGAGTCTGTCGACTCAGAGAATCTCGATATCAACAAACCATTGAACTTCCACCATGAGGAAATTACTATCCACTGGTCAGAAGCGCCCTGAACCCCCAGACGGCGCCGGCGACCGTTATCCGGAACTCTCCACACCCGACGGCACTGCGTGCCGTCTCGCGCGAGCATTCCCCGCGGCCGCAAGGCACCGCCGCTGAAGGAGTGACAGATATGTCCGCACCAGCGCCGTCCCCGCTGGCCATCGTCGACGCCGAGCCCCTGCCCCGGCAGGACGAAGTCCTCACCGATGCGGCCCTCGCCTTCGTGGCCGAGCTCCACCGGCGGTTCGCCCCCCGCCGCGCCGAGCTCCTCGCCCGACGCGGCGAGCGGCGCGCCGAGATCGCCCGCACCTCCACGCTCGACTTCCTCCCGGACACCGCACAGGTCCGCGAGGGCGACTGGAAGGTGGCGCCGGCCCCGGCAGCGCTGAACGACCGCCGTGTGGAGATCACCGGTCCCACGGACCGCAAGATGACCATCAACGCCCTGAACTCGGGCGCCAAGGTCTGGCTCGCCGACTTCGAGGACGCCTCGGCTCCCACCTGGGAGAACGTGGTCCTCGGCCAGCTCAACCTCATCGACGCCTACGAACGCCGCATCGACTTCACGGACGCGCGCACCGGCAAGGCCTACGCCCTCAAGCCCAACGAGCAGCTCGCCACCGTGGTCATGCGCCCGCGCGGCTGGCACCTGGAGGAGCGCCACCTCAGCTTCGAGGGCGGCCCGGCCTCCGGCTCCCTCGTGGACTTCGGCCTCTACTTCTTCCACAACGCCCAGCGCCTGATCGACCTCGGCAAGGGCCCCTACTTCTACCTCCCGAAGACGGAGTCGCACCTGGAGGCCCGCCTCTGGAACGAGATCTTCGTCTTCGCCCAGGACTACGTCGGCATCCCACAGGGCACCGTCCGCGCGACCGTCCTGATCGAGACCATCACCGCGGCCTACGAGATGGAAGAGATCCTCTTCGAGCTCAAGGACCACGCGGCGGGCCTCAACGCGGGCCGCTGGGACTACCTGTTCTCCATCGTCAAGAACTTCCGTGACGGCGGCGAGAAGTTCGTCCTGCCGGACCGCAACGCGGTGACGATGACGGCGCCCTTCATGCGCGCCTACACCGAACTGCTCGTCCGCACCTGCCACAAGCGCGGCGCGCACGCCATCGGCGGCATGGCGGCCTTCATCCCGTCCCGCAAGGACGCCGAGGCCAACCGGATCGCCTTCGAGAAGGTCCGGGCCGACAAGGACCGCGAGGCGGGCGACGGCTTCGACGGCTCCTGGGTCGCCCACCCCGACCTGGTCCCGATCGCGATGGCCTCCTTCGACGCCGTCCTGGGCGAGAAGCCCAACCAGAAGGACCGCCTCCGCGAGGACGTCGCCGTCGCCCCCGGCGACCTGATCGCGATCGACTCCCTGGACGCCCGGCCCACCTACGAGGGCCTGCGCAACGCCGTCCAGGTCGGCATCCGCTACATCGAGGCCTGGCTGCGCGGCCTGGGCGCGGTCGGCATCTTCGGCCTCATGGAGGACGCCGCCACCGCCGAGATCTCGCGCTCCCAGATCTGGCAGTGGATCAACGCCGGAGTGGTCTTCGAGAACGGCGAGCGCGCCACCGCCGAACTGACCCGCACCTTCGCCGCCGGGGAACTCGACGCGATCCGCGCCGAGGTCGGCGAGGAGGCCTTCGCGGCCGGAAAGTG
The DNA here is from genome assembly GCF_040684675.1 of Streptomyces sp. NPDC089915. Taxonomy (NCBI): domain Bacteria; kingdom Bacillati; phylum Actinomycetota; class Actinomycetes; order Kitasatosporales; family Streptomycetaceae; genus Streptomyces; species Streptomyces sp. NPDC089915. Next base: position 66,723 of record NZ_JBFBGN010000001.1, read on the forward strand.
GCAGCAGGCGCACGACCTCTTCCTCAAGGTCTCCCTGGACGCCGACTACGCGGACTTCCTGACCCTCCCCGCGTACGACCAGCTGGTCGGCTGACACCCCCGCTTCGGCTGAATCGCACAGCAGTCGAACCCTGCGCCCCGCCCCCGGCACCGAGAAGGTGCCGGGGGCGGAGCCGTTCCCGGGCCCACCCGGACCCGGCGGGCGGGCGTACGCATGCGCGAAGCCGCCCGGACCCGGCGACCTCCCCGCGCCCGACCGACCGGTCGGGCGTTACGTCATCGTAATCCGACTGTACCTAGCGGTAACAAGTGGGCCCGTGCCACCTTTCCGATGCCACCGGCGCCGGCGGTACCCCCACTTTCCAAGCCACGCACCGAAGTTGTCGGCAACTTCGGCGTGGCCGACCGCAGGAGTTCCGCAGTGATCGGATTCCGCAAGGCCGGCAAGGACCGGGCCGCCCGAAGCCGTGTGCGACGGCTGGCCGGCGCCGGGATGGTCGTACCGCTCGCCGCCGGCGCGCTGCTCGTCGGCGGCGCCGGCCCGGCCGCGGCCGGGCCCGGGACGGGTCCCACCGCCGTCGTCTCCATGGGCGACAGCTACATCTCCGGCGAAGCCGGACGCTGGAAGGGCAACAGCCTGACCAACAGCGGCAGCAGGAACGGCACCGACCGGGCCTGGGTCAGCGCCAGCACCTACGACCCCTCGAAGGTGTACGGCACGACCGCGGGCGGCTGCGACCGCTCGGACTCGGCCGAGGTGCTGAGCGCGGGCGCGATCGCCGAGACGGCGGTGAACCTCGCCTGCTCCGGGGCCACCTCGCAGAACGTCTTCCGCGCCTCCAACGGGGGCGTGTCCTACAAGGGCGAGGCCCCCCAGGCCGACCAGCTGGCGGCCGTCGCCTCCAGCCGCAACGTCAAGGTCATCGCGCTGTCCGTCGGCGGCAACGACCTCGGCTTCGCCGACATCATCAAGGAGTGCGCGTACGACTTCGTGCTCTGGGGCTCGTACTGCTACGACGACCAGCAGGCGACCGTCGACGCGAAGATCGACGGGGTCATGGCCAACGTGGGCAAGTCCGTGGACGAGATCCGGGCCGTGATGCGCCAGGCCGGGTACACCGACTCCTCCTACCGCATCGTGCTCCAGTCCTACCCCTCGCCGATCCCGCGCGGCGCCGAGAACCGGTACACCCAGAGCGACTGGAGCCGGCTCAACAGCGGCGGCTGCCCCTTCTGGAACCGTGACTCGGACTGGGCCCGCGACTCCCTGGTCCCGCAGCTCGCGGGCCGCCTCAAGCAGGTCGCGGCCGCCAAGGGAACCCAGTTCCTGGACCTGCGCGACATGATGCAGGGGCGCGAGGTCTGCGCCAAGGCCAGCAAGCAGGTCAGCTCGACGGTCCCCGCGTCGGGCAAGACCAGCGAGTGGGCCCGCTGGATCGACAACAACGAGACCCAGGGCCTGATCCAGGAGTCCATGCACCCGAACTACTTCGGCCAGCTGGCCGTCGGCCGCTGCCTGGCGCTGGCCGCGGCCCAGCCCGCGGACTCGGCCTCCAGCTGCAAGAACACGGCCGGGAGCGACCAGAGCGGGATGTACCTGACGTCCGCTCCGTAAGCAGGTGAGGCCCCCGGGGGGCGGGCTGTCATGATCAAGCCGAGACCGCCCGCCCCTCGGGGAACCCCTTACCGCCGAAGGAAGTTGACCGGACATGGCCGTCATCCACCGCACCACCATGAAGCCCGGCAAGCGCGAACTGCTCACCGCCTGGCTGCCCACCCGGCCCTGGTACGCCGGCGCGTCCGAGGCGCCCGAGCTGACCGGGGCCGGCGGGTTCCGGCTCGACGACCCGCAGGGCGAGGTGGGCATCGAGTTCATCGTCGTCACCGAGGCCTCCACCGGGGAACCCGTCGCCTACCTCGTGCCGCTCACCTACCGCGGGGCCCCGCTCGAAGGCGCCGGGGAGGGCCTGATCGGCACCTCCGAGCACGGGGTGCTCGGCACCCGCTGGATCTACGACGGGGCCCACGACCCGGTGCTCACCGAGCGGCTCCTCGCCCTCCTCGCCGGCGCCGCCGAACCGCAGGACCAGAACGTGAGCGGCTCCCCCGACCCGACCGTGGTCCCCGAGACCGCCGAGGGCGCCCTCCCGCCGGGGGCGGCCGTGGTGGCCGTCGAGGACGGGCCCGGTGGCACCCGCCTCGCGGTGGAGGCGGGCGGGCGTTCCCTCACCCTGGAGCTGGTGCGCGTCCTGGAGGCCGGCCGGACCGACTCCGGCGCGCTCGGCCGCCTCACCGCCGGCTGGGAGCTGCCCGACGGTTCGCGGCCGCGCGGGCCCCTCGCGGTACTGCGGGAGGGCTGACCCGGGGCCGGTGGGCGGGGCGGGGCCTTGCGGGGTCCGGCCTTGCGGGGGCCGGCCATCCGGGGTCGGGCCATCCGGCGTCCGGCCATCCGGCGTCCGGCCATCCGGGGTCCGGCCATCCGGGGTCCGGCCATCCGAGGCGCGGCCTCCCGGGGGCTACGCCGCCACGTCCGGGCCGGCGAGCGCCTCCATCGCCGTGGTGAAGGCCGCCCGGCAGCGCAGCCAGTCCGGGTCCGGGGCCGGGGAGTGCAGGTCGACGAGCTTGGGCAGCAGGTCCGCCGAGAAGGCCCGGGCCGCCTCGGCCGGGAGCAGCGAGGGCAGGTTGTCGATGGCGATCACGTCGACCGGCCGGCCGCCCCCGCGCAGCCGCCGGGCCGGGGCCGTCCAGTCCGTCAGGCGGTCGTAGACCGGCAGCAGGTGCAGCTCCGACCCGGTGTCACAGGTGATGTCGGCGATCACCGAGAGCCGTCCGGTCCCGGCCTCCAGGTCGGCGGCGGTCAGGAAGGGCGGCACGGGCCGGGTGGTGAGCACCGCGTTGACCAGGATGTCGTGGTCCAGCAGCGCGCCCCGGTCCAGCCGGCGGGTCTGCCCGCGCCCCCAGCGGGTGACCGCGATCCCGGCGGTGGTGAGGGCGTCGCAGGCGCCGCGCCCGCTGCGGCCGCCCGCGCCGATCACCAGGGCCCGTAAGCCGTCGGCCGGCGCGTCCCGCAGCCGGGCGTCCAGCTCCCGGCGCGGCGCGGGGACCAGCGGGGCGGTCAGCCGGCCCCGCGCGTGCAGGGCGGCCAGGGCGGCGCCCGCGTACCCGGCCCAGTAGCCGAAGGCGGCCAGCCGGCGGCCCTGCGCGTCGGCCAGGTACTCCAGGTCGAGCAGGGTCCCGCCGCCCGCGGCGAACCGCCGCAGCAGCCCCGGGGCCTGGGGCTGGCCCTTGTAGGCGTGCCCGAAGTAGACGTGGCGGTGGTGCAGGGCCTCGGGCGCCGGCGGGAGCTCCTTGAGGCCGAGGACGTACGCGGTCCCGGGCGCGGCCCGCGCCCACGAGCCGGCGGGCACGGTGTGGCAGCCCGCGGCGGCGTACGCGTCGAGCGGGAAGACGCGGTGGCCGGAATCCTCCACGGTGATCCGCACGCCCCGCCGGACGAGGAGCCCGGCGTCGTCGGGGGTGAGCGGCGCGCGCCGTTCGGTGGGTCGGGTCTCGCTGCGCATCCACAGCTGCGGGGTGTCGGACATCGCTGTACCACCTGTCCGGTCAGAGGGGTGGGGCGAGCCAGCGCTCAAGCGATGTCTTTCCGCGTCCCTTACGCCGTACGCCGGATCGGGGCGGCAACTCCGGCCCCCGTGACACCCCGTGCCCCGCCGGTCCACCGGGGCCCCGGGGACCACGGACCCGGGGTCCGCGGCCCCGGGCTCAGAGCTCCGGGAGGAGTTCCCTCAGCGGGGTGCGGGCGCCCTCCGCGTGGGCCGCCCGGAAGTCCTCCGGGTCCATGCGCAGCCGCAGGAGCCGCTCGGCGCGCGGGGTGCAGGCGACGGCCGGGCGGTGTCCGGAGACGGCCCCGAGCAGCCGGGCCGCGAGCTCGTGGCGGCCCAGGTCGGCCTCCAGCTGCGCCAGCAGCTCCACCGAGAGGGCCTGGCCCAGCCGGTCGCCCAGGGCGAACTGGGTCTCCAGGGACCGCAGCAGCCAGGTGCGGGCCAGCGCGGGGCGGCCCTCGCGGCGCTGGAGGACGGCCTGGGCGTACCCGTTCCAGGAGCGGGCCCACAGGTCGGGGCCGTCGGCCGGGCCGGTCCCGAAGGGCAGGGCCGCGGGGTCGGTGTGGGCGAGGGCCATCGCGCGCGCGGCCTCCAGCGCCTGCCGGCCCGGCCCGAACCCGGGCTCCTCCGGGAGCAGGTCGAGGGCCTCGCGGTACTCGTCGGCGGCCTCGGCGGGCCGGTCACGCCACAGGGCGGCGGTCCCCCGCACGTGCGCCAGGTAGGCCAGGACCGCGTCCTCCCCCTCCTGCACGGCCGCCGTCCAGGCCTCCACCAGCAGCGGATCGGAGGCCTCCGACCGGCCGAAGCTCGCCACCAGCCAGGCCGCCAGCCACAGCGCCCGGGCCGGCCGGGGCGCGGGGTGCCGGGCCAGGGCCCGCTCCAGGTGTGCGCGCCCCTCCTCCGCCAGCCCGCAGGCCGACCAGAGGAACCACAGCGACACGGCGATCTCCAGCGCGCCGGCCGGGCCGGCGGGCCCGTCGGGGTCCATCGCCAGCCGCAGCTCGGGCAGCTCCCGCAGGGCCAGGGCGCGCGCCTCCAGCTGCGCCCCCGACCGCCACAGCCACGCGGCCCGTTCGGCGGTGACCCGGCAGTGCTCGTGGTGGCGGCGCCGGGCGGTGGCCGCGTCCCCGTGCGGGGCGCGGGCCAGCCGCCGGGCCGCGTAGGCCCGTACCGTCAGCGGCAGCCGGTAGCGGCCGGCGTACCCGGGCTCCGCCAGCAGGGCGGGGGCCAGCCGCCGCAGGGTCCGGGCGGCGGCCGGCGGGGCGAGCGCGCCGAACCCGCACACCTCGGCGACGGCGGTCTCGTCGAAGGAGCCGGCGAACACCGAGAGCCGCTGCCACAGCAGGCGCTCCCCGGGGGCGGCCAGCCGGCACAGGCGCAGCGCGTCGGCCCCGCCGGCCCGGCCCGCGCCCTCGGTGAGGAACTCCAGCGGGTCGGCCTCCAGCCGGCGCAGGGCCTCGGCGGGGCCGTGGCCGCGGGCCCGCGCGGCCGCGAGCTCCAGGGCCCCGGGGATCCCGTCGAGGGCGCGGCACAGGGCGGCGACGGCCCCGGCGTTGTGCTCGGTGAGCGCGAAGCGGGGGTCGGCCCCGCGCGCCCGCTGCGCGTAGAGCCGAACGGCGGCGGACAGGGCCACCTCGGACACCGGGAGCGGTGCGGCGGGATCCTCCGGGGCGGCGGGCAGGGGCAGCGGGCCGACGGCGAGCAGGGACTCCCCGGCCGCCCCGAGGACCCGCTGGGATGTGGCCAGAATCCGTACCCCGGGCAGGCGGTTCAGCAGCTCCCCGACCTGCTCCCCGGCCCGTTCGCCGAGCTGTTCGCAGCCGTCCAGGACCAGCAGGACCTCGCGTTCCGCGAGCCCCTCGCCCAGTTCGGCGGCCGGCGCGCCCGCGCGGAAGTCCGGCAAGCGGGACAGATCGGCCCACACGACGTCGGCGCCACGGCCCCCGCAGAGCTCGCGGACGGCGCGCACCGCGATCCGCGTCTTGCCCACGCCGGCCGGTCCCGTCAGCGTGACCAGGCGTTCTGTGCCCAGCAGGGCCCGTACGCGGGCCACTTCGGCGGCCCGGCCGACGAGGCTGGACAGCTCGGCGGGCACCGCTTGACGCACGCTTGAGCCGGGCTCCCCCATACGTCCTCCCGCTGCTCTCCTGGGGCTGCGCACGTCCGTCCCGTCCGGCACGACCGTCCGATGCGGCGGTTCGGCGCATGAAGAGAGATGATCAGTCGAAAGTCCGGTTAACCGGCCCGGGGCCGGGAAAACCGCCAGGGGTAAGTATGAACTCGGCCATTTCCACCATTGACGACACCGACCGCGCCCTCGTGCACGCCCTCCAGCTCGCCCCCCGCGCCAGCTGGGAGCGGCTGGCCCCCGTGCTCGGGGCCCGCCCGGAGACCCTGGCGCGCCGCTGGGAGCGGATGACGTCGGCCGGCGAGGCCTGGGTCTCGGGGCTGGGGCTGCGGACGGGGAGCCAGGCGCCCTGTATGGCGTGGGTGGAGGTGATGTGCGCGGCGGGCACCTCCCCGGCGGTGGGTGCGGCCCTGGCGGGCGACGCGCACACGATGGGCGTGGAGCACACCACGGGCGGCCGCGACCTGCTGGCCTTCGTGGCCGTACCGGACCTGCACATGCTGTTCCGCTACCTCTCGTTCCGGGTCCAGCGGATACCGGGGGTCACCGGCACCCGGTCGTCGATGGTGACCGTGGTCCACTCGCCCCCCGACCGCTGGCGGATGGACCACCTGTCCCCGGCCCAGACCGCGCTGCTGACCGGCCGCGCCCGCCGCGCCCCGGGCGCCCCGGGGGCCGCCGCGGCCGCCCCGCCGGTCGCCCCCGTGCCCGAGGAGGACCGGCCGCTGTTGCTGGCGCTGGCCGCGGACGGGCGGCGCAGCGTGGCCTCGCTGGCCCGGGAGTCGGGGATGAGCGAGTCGACGGTACGGCGCCGGCTGAGCCGGCTGGAGGCGGGGCAGGGCCTGCGCTACAGCTGTGCGATGGCCTCGGGGCTGTCCGGCTGGCCGGTGTCGGCGACCCTGTGGGCGGAGGTGCCCGAGCACGAGGTGGCCGACTGCGCGGCGGTGGCGGCCGGGCTGCGCGAGACCCGGACCTGCATGTCGGTGAGCGGCACCTGGAACTTCGTGATCACCGCCCGGCTGCGCACGATCGAGGGGCTGGCCCGCTACACGGCCGACCTGTCCCGGCGGCTGCCGGGGCTGCGCGTCGCGGACACCGCGGTGGCCCTGCACGTGCGCAAGTCGGAGGCGCAGGAGCTGGACCAGACGGGGCGCCGGGTGCGGACGGTCCGGCCGGACATCTGGACGGATCCGGCGCCCGGGGTGCCGGAGCGGACCTGAGCCGCGGGCGGGTGCGCCGCGGCCCCCGGCGGGCGTGCGCAGCCGCGTACACCACACCCGCAGTGGGTGGTGTACGCGGCTCCGCACGCCCGCCGGGGGCACGGGACGGGTGTCCGGTCCTCAGTGCGCGAAGGCCGGTTCCTGGGCGGTCTCCGCCGCCGTCTTCTTGGCTCCGAGGTGGTTGAAGGCCAGGTTGAGCACGATCGCGACCACGCAGCCGGTGCTGATGCCGGAGTCGAGGACGACCAGCAGGTCCTTGGGGAAGGCGTGGTAGAAGTTCGGCGCGGCGATCGGGATCAGGCCGATGCCGACCGAGGCGGCGACGATGAGGGCGTTCTCGCCCTTCTCCATGGCCGCGCCCGCCAGGGTCTGGATGCCGCTGGCCGCCACCGAGCCGAAGAGCACGATGCCGGCGCCGCCGAGGACGGGCAGCGGGACGACCCCGATGACGGAGGCGGCCACCGGACACAGGCCCAGCAGGATCAGGATGCCGCCGCCCGCGGCCACGACGAAGCGGCTGCGCACCTTGGTCATCGCCACCAGCCCGATGTTCTGGGCGAAGGCGCTGCACATGAACCCGTTGAACAGGGGGCTGAGCGCGCTGCCGAGGGTGTCGGCGCGCAGGCCCCCCTCGATGGTCCGGGCGTCCGCCGGGCGGCCCACGATCTTGCCGAGGGCCAGGATGTCGGCGGTGGACTCGGTCATGCAGACGAGCATCACGATGCACATCGAGATGATGGCCGCGACCTGGAACTGGGGGGCGCCGAAGTGGAAGGGGGTCGGGAAGCCGACGAGGTCCGCGTTCCGGACCGCGTCGAAGTCCGACATCCCCAGCGGTATCGCGACGAGCGTGCCCGCGACGAGGCCGAGCAGGATGGAGATCTGCTGGAGGAACCCGCGCAGGAACTTGCGCATCACCAGGACGATCGCCAGCGTGAGGGCGGCCATGCCGATGTTCTTCATGGAGCCGTAGTCGACGGCGGTGCGATTGCCGCCCTGCGACCAGTTGAAGGCCACGGGGAGCAGCGAGACGCCGATCAGGGTGATGACGGTGCCGGTGACCACGGGCGGGAAGAACCGGACGAGCTTGCCGAAGTAGGGGGCGGCGACGAAGCCGACGAGTCCGGCGACCATGATCGCGCCGAAGATGACGGGGATGGCGTCGTGCCCCTGCCCCTTGCCGATGGCGATCATCGGGGTCACGCCGGCGAAGGAGACGCCGTTGACGAAGGGGAGTTTGGCGCCGATCTTCCAGAATCCGAGGGTCTGGAGGAGGGTGGCGAGCCCTGCGGTGAAGAGCGAGGCGCCCATCAGGAAGGCGGTCTCGGTGGCCGAGAGGCCCACGGCGGGCCCGACGATCATGGGCGGGGCCACGACACCCGCGTACATGGCGGCCACGTGCTGGAGGCCGCTGGTGAACATTCTGAGCGGAGGCAGGGTCTCGTCGACCGGGTGCTTCTCCTCCGGTACTGCGACTGCATCTTTGCGAAACCTGGGCGCATCGGCCACGGCTTCCTCCGGTCGGTTAAACACGTCGGCAGGGACGTGGGTGTCAGGGAGGTGGTGCGAAAGCGTGCTGGTCGAGCCTTTATGGAGTTGTGGGTGGAGCTACTTCTCGTCCCAAGAGGTGCGGAATCGATTCGCCCAAAAACCGGTTCCACGCGGTGGATCCAGCCCGGTCAGGGCTGGTGGTGCCGTGGCGGTGGCGCGGGGTGACGCGCCGTACTGGGAAGTGGTGTCACGAGTCACCGCGCCCGGGGGCGCCGTCGGATCTCTCCTCGGGCGCTTCCCGGGAACGGCTGCCGCGGACCCCGCTCGGGTCCGCGGCGGCCGGCCGAGGGCCGTCCCCCCCGGCCGGACTCCGTGGGGATCAGCCCTGCGCGGAGATGCGCGCCAGGCGCTGGGCCTCCTCGCGGGTGGACACCGCGATGGCGTCCTCGTCCGCGAAGAGCAGCCGGTTGTTCTCGACGATCTGCTTGCCGTTGACGAACGAGGCGGTGACCGGGGCGGCCGCACCGAAGACGAGGGCGGTGACCGGGTCGGCGATCGAGGAGTGCAGGAAGGTGTTGAGGTTCCACAGGACCAGGTCGGCGCACTTGCCGGCCTCCAGCGAACCGATGTTGTCGGCGCGGCCGAGGACCTGCGCACCGCCGTAGGTGCCCAGGCGCAGCGACTGGCGCGCGTTGAGCGCGGCCTCGCGGTGCACCGGGTTCAGACGGTTGATCAGCAGCGCGTTGCGCAGCTCGGTGTGCAGCTCGCCGGACTCATTGGAGGCGGTGCCGTCCACGCCGAGGCCGACCGGGACGCCGGCGGCCAGCATGTCCGGGACGCGGGCGATGCCGGCGGCCAGACGGGCGTTGGAGGACGGGCAGTGCGCGACACCGGTCTTGGTGCGGGCGAACGCGGCGATGTCGGAGTCGTTCATGTGGACGCTGTGCGCCATCCACACGTCCTCGCCGAGCCAGCCGGTCGACTCGAAGTAGTCGGTCGGGCCCATGCCGAACAGTTCCTTGCAGAACTGCTCTTCCTCGACGGTCTCGCTGCCGTGCGTGTGCATGCGCACACCGAGGCGGCGGGCCAGCTCGGCGCCCTGCTTCAGCAGCTCGGTGGAGACCGAGAAGGGGGAGCACGGGGCGACGGCGACCTGGGTCATCGCGTCGAAGGAGGCGTCGTGGTACTTCTTCACCGTCGCCTCGGTGTCCGCGAGGGCACCCTCGAGGGTCTCGACCGCGTGGTCCGGCGGCAGGCCGCCGTCCTTCTTGCTGCGGTCCATGGAGCCGCGGGCGAGGGTGAAGCGGACGCCCATCTCGGACGCGGCGCGGATGATCGCGCCGGAGAGGTCGCCGGAGTTCTTCGGGTAGACGTAGTGGTGGTCCATCGCGGTGGTGACACCGCCGCGGGCCATCGCGGCCAGGGAGCCCTGGGCCGCCGAGTACGCCATCTGCTCGTCGATGCGCGCCCAGGTCGGGTACAGGGCGACGAGCCAGTTGAAGAGGTTGTGGTCGGTGGCGAGACCACGCGTGATCCACTGGTAGAAGTGGTGGTGCGTGTTGACCAGACCGGGGGTCACGAGGTGCCCGGTGCCGTCGATGCGGCGGACGACGTTCTCGAGGTTCTCGGGGGCCTTGCCCGCGCCGACGAACTCGATCTTGTTGCCTGCGATGACGACGTGACCCGAGGCGTACTCGGTGTCGTTGGCGTCGACGGTCGCGATCGCACAGTTCTCGATGACGATGCGCTCTACGGCGCCGTCATGCGCTGCCGATGCTGCCATGGGACTTCCTCGTGCTTTCAGTGGCGGTGCGGGCACGGCAAAACCCTGGGGATTTGAGTGCCGGAGCCGGGGGCCTGACAGCTGACAGTACTGTCGCCCCGTGTGATGCGTCCGGGTGCCGATTCAGGAAGCTGTGGGGGTGTCGCCCCGGGGCCACTGCGGAGCCCCGGGGCGACGGTGTGGTGCTCAGAGGTTGGTCATGTCCACGGGGATACGGGCGTCAGCGCCGTCGCGGAGGACCGTCGCCTCGATCAGACCGTACGGACGGTCCGCGGCGAAGTACACCTCGTTGTCGTTCTTGAGACCGAAGGGCTCGAGGTCGACGAGGAAGTGGTGCTTGTTCGGGAGCGAGAAGCGGACCTCGTCGATCTCCGAACGGTGGTTGATGATGCGCGAACCCATCTGGTACAGGGTCTGCTGCAGCGACAGGGAGTAGGTCTCCGCGAAGGCCTGGAGCATGTGCTTCTTGGTCTCGGCGTAGGACTTCTCCCAGTTGGGCATCCGCTGCTCGTCGTCGGTCCAGTTGAACCGCCAGCGGCCCGACACCTGGGTGGCCAGGATGCGGTCGTACGCCTCCTGCAGGGTCGTGTACTTGTCCTTCACGTAACCCCAGAACTCCGAGTTCGTGGAGTTCATGACGATCAGGTCCTTGAGGCCGGAGATGACCTCCCAGTTCTGGCCGTCGTACGTGATCTGGGTGACGCGGGTCTCCATGCCCTTGCGGACGAAGGAGTGGTTGACCTCGTCGGAGCCGATGAACTTCGAGTTGGCGTCCGAGGTGGCGATCCGGTCCCAGCCGTACTCCTCGATCCGGATGCGCGCGCGCTGGATCGGCTCCTGGCTGTTGACGAACCAGCGCGCCAGGTGGATGCCGAACTGCTCGGCGGACTCGATGCCGTACTCCTTGGCGAACGCGTACACCGTGTTCTTGGTGGTGTCCGTCGGGAGGACGTTGGCGTTCGAGCCGGAGTAGTGGACGTCGTCCATGTCGCCGGAGAGGGCGACCGAGACGTTCAGGTCCTTGATGTGGTGCGTGTCGCCGTCCCGCGTGATCTTGACGACGCGGTTCTCTGCTTTGCCGTACTGGTTCTGGCCCAGAATCGTGGCCATGCTAGCTCCCTCGGTAAACGGAGTAGCCGAACGGGTTGAGCAGCAGCGGTACGTGGTAGTGCTCGCCCGGGTTCACCGCGAAGGTGATCGTTACCTCGGGGAAGAACGCACCGCTGTCCCTTACGCGGGGGGCGTCCTGCTGCGCCTCGGCTTGCTTCTTTGCGAAGTACGTCTCGGTCTCGAAGTCGAGACGCACGTGTGTGGTGCCCTCCGGCAGGGCCGGCAGGTCCTTGCAGCGCCCGTCGGCGTCGGTGGCGGAGCCGCCCAGGGCCGCCCACTCGCCGTTCAGGCCCGCGCGGGCCGACAGGGAGATGGCGACGCCCTCGGCGGGGCGGCCGATGCTGGTGTCCAGAATGTGCGTGGACACCGACGCGGTGGTCTCGGTGCTCATGGTCACTCTCCTTCTGCGAGCTCGACGAGTCGGGTCAGACGGATCCGGTTGATCTTCACGAGTTCGCCGCGAGCGATCTCTCGCTCCTGCTCCGGCGTGTTCTCGATCCGGACCTTGACCGCGTCCCGCATGAACTCACCGGTCGCACCGGTGGCGCAGATGAGGAACACGTGGCCGAACTTGTCCTGGTAGGCCAGGTTCAGTTCGAGGAGCTCGCTCTTGAGCTCCTCCGAGGCACCGGCCATGCCACGCTGCTCGCGGGCGGAGGTCGGGTCTCCCGGCTTCGGCCGGCCGATCGGCGCGTGGCCTCCCATCGCCTCGCCCAGGTCGTCAGCGGTGAGCTCCGCCATGGCGGTCTCGTTCGCGGCGAAAAGGGAGTCGGCGGTGGCGAAGGGGCGCTGGGCGAGCATCTTGCTCCCCCACGCCGAACTGGCGCACACCTCGTGCAGCTCGGCCGTGGCCTCGCTGTCGTCCAAGGCGTTGAACCGGGTCAGACCCGGGGTCTGGCTCGAAGTCACGGTAGGCCTCCGTGGCCTGTTGTTGCTTTGACGGGCTGCGCATAGCTAACGCCCTCGACAACACGGCGTCAACACTTTGTTGAAACTTCCTGTACACAAAAGCCGCCGCCCGGGTGAATTGGGCGGCGGCTCGTGACCGTCGGTGGAGCGTCCCTCACTCCGGGCTGTTCTGCTTCGCCGTCTTGTTTGGCCGATTCTGAGTGCCGGAGTCCCGGTTCAAATAGTTGTAGACGGTGAAGCGGCTTACGCCCAGGGCCCCCGCGACCGTTTCCACGCCATGGCGGACGGAGAAGGCGCCCCGCGCCTCCAGTATGCGTACCACGTCCTGCTTGGACTTCCGGTCGAGCTGCGCCAGCGGCACGCCGTGCCGCCGCTCCAGCGCCGCGAGGATGTGGTCCAGCGAGTCCGAGAGCTGCGGCAGCCGCACGGCCACCACCTCCTGCCCCTCCCACGTCAGCACGACGTCGTCGGGCTCGGCGCCGGCCGGGTCCATGAGCTCGCCGCCCATCGCGTCCACGAGCGGCTTGACCGCGGTGACGAACGGGTGGTCGCGGGGCTCGGTCATGCGCCGTCCTCCCCGATCACGTTGACCTGGAGGGAGACGCGCGTGGCGCCGGCCTCCAGCGCGTCGCGCAGCAGCGCGGCCACGGCGCTCAGCACCCGGCCGGACTCGCCCTCGGCGGTATTGCCGAAGGGGCCCACGTCGACCGCGTCCAGTTCGGCCTTCTGGATGACCTCCCGGGCGGCCACGGCGTGGGCGGGGGCCTCTTCGAGGTCGAAGGGCTCGGTCGTGAACTCCACTCTCAATCGCACGCCGCCCAAGCTACCGGGCGGTCGTGAGATTTCGGGAGTCGGCACTTGACAAGTGAGACGCCGGGCTTGCAGTCTTCCATCAAGCAGAAAGTAACTTCCGCAATACGGAAGGAGCGCACACCCCTCATGGGATACACGGACCAGCGCTTCGATGTGAACCTTTCGATCCTCTACACCGAGCTCCCGCTCCTGGAGCGCCCCGCGGCCGCCGCCGCGGCGGGCTTCACCGCGGTCGAGCTGTGGTGGCCCTGGATCGAGACCCCCACCCCCGCTCAGGAGGAGCTGGACGCCCTCAAGAAGGCTCTTGAGGACGCCGGCACCCAGCTGGTGGGCCTGAACTTCTACGCCGGCCAGCTCCCCGGCCCGGACCGCGGCGCGGTCTCGGTGCCCGGCGAGGAGTCGGACCGCTTCAACGCCAACATCAACGTCGCGGCGGACTTCGCCGCCTCGGTCGGCTGCAAGGCGCTCAACGCCCTCTACGGCAACCGCGTCGAAGGCGTGGACCCGGCCGTCCAGGACGAGCTGGCCCTGAAGAACCTGGTCGTCGCGGCCCAGGCCGCCGACCGCGTGGGTGCGATCCTCCTGATCGAGACCCTCAACAAGCCCGAGTCGCCGCTCTACCCGCTGGTGAGCGCCCCGGCCGGCATCGAGGTCGTGGACAAGGTGAACGAGGCCACCGGCCTCGGCAACGCCAAGTTCCTCCTCGACCTGTACCACCTGGCGATGAACGATGAGGACCTCTCCGAGGTCATCGAAAAGTACGCCGCCAAGACCGGGCACGTCCAGATCGCGGACAAGCCCGGACGCGGTGCCCCCGGCACCGGAGAGCTGCCCCTCGAGGACCTCCTCGACCAGCTCAAGAAGGCCGGATACCAGGGCTACGTAGGCCTCGAGTACAAGGCGGCCGACGCCGCCGCGTCCTTCGAGTGGCTGCCGGCCGAGGCCCGCGCCGCCAAGTAGGCGGACAAAGTCCGGGCGATCAGCCAGGCACCTCACGCACTTTTCGTATAAAGCTTGAAGAAGAAGGACCTCATCATGAGCAACCTCCCGAAGATCGCCTGGGTCGGCCTCGGCATCATGGGCTCCCCCATGTCCGAGAACCTCCTGAAGGCCGGCTACTCGGTCACCGGCTTCACGCTGGAGCAGGACAAGCTGGACCGCCTGGCCGCCGCCGGCGGCACCGCCGCCTCCTCGATCGCCGAGGCCGTCGCGGACGCCGACGTCATCATCACGATGGTGCCCGCCTCCCCGCAGGTCGAGGCCATCAACTACGGCCCGAACGGCATCCTCGAGAACGCCAAGTCCGGCGCGCTGATCATCGACATGTCGTCGATCACCCCGCAGACCTCGGTCGACCTGGCGAAGAACGCCGCCGAGAAGGGCATCCGCGTCATCGACGCCCCGGTGTCCGGCGGCGAGGCCGGCGCCATCGAGGCCGTCCTGTCGATCATGGTGGGTGGCGAGCAGGCCGACTTCGACGCCGCGCTGCCGATCCTCGAGACCCTCGGCAAGGTCATCGTCCTGTGCGGCCCGCACGGCTCCGGCCAGACGGTGAAGGCCGCCAACCAGCTCATCGTCGCGGTGAACATCCAGGCGTGCGCCGAGGCCGTCGTCTTCCTCGAGAAGTCCGGCGTGAACCTCGAGGCCGCCCTCGACGTCCTCAACGGCGGTCTGGCCGGCTCCACGGTCCTGACCCGCAAGAAGGACAACTTCCTGAACCGCGACTTCAAGCCCGGTTTCCGGATCGACCTGCACCACAAGGACATGGGCATCGTCACCGACGCCGCCCGCAACGTCGGTGCCGCCCTGCCCGTCGGCGCGGTCGTCGCCCAGCTGGTCGCCTCCCTGCGCGCCCAGGGTGACGGCGGCCTGGACCACTCCGCCCTCCTGCGCGCGGTCGAGCGCCTCTCCGGCGCCCAGGTCTGATCCCCCCGCGGCCCGCACGCCGGGCCGCACTCCCCCCCCTCACGGGGGCCCGAGTTTCCGGATGGTGCCGGTGCTGACACCTGTCCTGTCGCGCCCAAGCGCCGGCACCGTCCGGATTACCTCCCCATTCTTTCTTTCAACAAACTGTTGACGTCGCGTTCACGCCGAAATTAGGCTGTTCCGCATGACGGAAGATGCATTCCGTCAGCAGTTACCCGTACGGAAGGTCACCATGTCGAAGCGCACGCTGACGACCGAGTCCGGCGCCCCGGTCGCCGACAATCAGAACTCCGCCACCGCCGGCGTCGGTGGCCCGCTCCTGATCCAGGACCAGCAGCTCCTTGAGAAGCTCGCCCGCTTCAACCGTGAGCGCATCCCGGAGCGCGTGGTGCACGCCCGCGGCTCGGCCGCGTACGGCTACTTCGAGGTGACCGACGACGTCACCGGCTACACCTCGGCCAAGTTCCTCTCCGAGGTCGGCAAGAAGACCGAGACCTTCCTGCGGTTCTCCACCGTGGCCGACTCCCTCGGTGGCGCGGACGCCGTCCGCGACCCGCGCGGCTTCGCGCTGAAGTTCTACACCGAGGACGGCAACTACGACCTCGTCGGCAACAACACCCCGGTGTTCTTCATCAAGGACCCGATCAAGTTCCCCGACTTCATCCACTCCCAGAAGCGCGACCCCTTCACGGGCAAGCAGGAGCCGGACAACGTCTGGGACTTCTGGGCGCACGCCCCCGAGGCGACGCACCAGATCACCTGGCTGATGGGTGACCGCGGCATCCCCGCGTCCTACCGCCACATGAACGGCTACGGCTCCCACACCTACCAGTGGACCAACGCCCAGGGCGAGGCCTTCTTCGTCAAGTACCACTTCAAGACGAACCAGGGCATCCGCTGCCTGTCGGGCGAGCAGGCCGCCGAGCTCGTCGGCTCCGACGCCAACTCGCACCAGACCGACCTGCTCCAGGCCATCGAGCGCGGTGTGAACCCCTCGTGGACCCTGTACGTGCAGGTCATGCCCGCCGCCGAGGCCGCGGACTACCGCTTCAACCCGTTCGACCTCACCAAGGTGTGGCCGCACAGCGACTACCCGCTGCAGCGCGTGGGCCGCCTGGTCCTCGACCGCAACCCGGACAACGTCTTCGCCGAGGTCGAGCAGTCCGCGTTCTCCCCGAACAACTTCGTCCCGGGCATCACCGCCTCGCCGGACAAGATGCTCCAGGGCCGCCTGTTCGCGTACGCCGACGCCCAGCGCTACCGCCTCGGTGTGAACCACACCCTGCTGCCGGTCAACGCCCCGAAGGCGACGAAGGCCGACAACTACGGCCGCGACGGTGTCATGGCGCTGCGCAACGGCTCGCGCCACGACAAGAACTACGAGCCCAACTCGTACCAGGGCCCGGCCGAGACCGGCATAGCCCTGGGCGCCCCGAAGGCCGTCTCCGGCTACACGGGCACCCACGAGGCCCCGGCCCACACCAAGGACGACGACTTCTTCCAGGCCGGTGAGCTCTACCGCCTGATGTCGGAGGCCGAGAAGCAGCGTCTGGTGGCGAACATCGCCGGCGGCCTGTCTCAGGTCACCCTCGAGGACGTCATCGAGAAGAACCTGGCTCACTTCCACGCCGCGGACGCCGAGTACGGCAAGCGCGTCGAGGAGGCCGTTCGCGCCCTGCGCGACGCCTGAGCCCCACAGATGTACCGGGGGCCTGACGGGAGGTCAGGCCCCGGGTGCTGAGCCCGCACCGCGGACCCGGATGAGGGGTGGTACGCGGTGAGGGCAGGACGAGGACCGTGGCGAGCGTGCGAGCCAGTGCGGTGGTAATGGGTTCCGAGGCCCGTCTCTTGACCTGAGGGAGACGACGCCGGAGTTCTCGTCGCCCGCCCGCCACGGTCCCAGCCACTCCTCTGTATAGGGGCCACGCACAGGGTCCCCTATATAGAGGAGAACCAACCTCCCCCACAACTCCGCCCGGCGGTGCGAACGTCCTGTCGCGCCAGCCTCGCTCCGTCGGGCGGTAACAACCAGAGCGCCGAGTCACGGACGGTCCCGTGACTCGGCGCTTTGTCGTTGCCGCGGGTGGACGGGGTACTGGTGGGCGGTGACGGAACAGCCGGGCGGGGCGTGGGAGGGCGGGGTCTTCGCGGGGCGGTCTCAGAGAAGGTTGGGGGCTTCCCGCCAGTCTCATCGTCCTTCCGCGTCGGGTCGGTCAGTCAAGGGCGCTCCTTCGTCGCGTCGCTTCGCGATGGCCTTCGGCCACCCTTGACAGCCCGACCCGCCACGAAATGCCGAAGACTGCCGAGAACCCCCCAAAGGAACGGGACGGATGTAAGGCAGGCATACGGCCGTGTCAGGGACCAGCCGGGTAGGTCGGGACACGGCAGACCACACATCCGGCCCCGACCGGCAAAGCCGGAGCCTGAGGCCGACCCACGCAACAGATCGCTACGCGCTTCGCCCATCCCAGCGTCCGACGACCGCCTGTGGCCGCTACCCGCACCAAATGTCGAACGGGACCGCGTCCGGCGCCACCAGGCGCGGCAGATCGCTACGCGCTCTTGTCATCCCAGCGTCCGGCGGCCGTCTGGGGCTGGTACCTGCACCACATGCCAACCGGCAGAGCATCCCGGCCCAAGACGGCGGCAAGCCGCCGAGGAGAGCGAAGCGCGTAGCGATCTGATGCGGGGGCCGGCCCGGATCGCCGGATGCCCATTGCGGGGGCCGGATGTGTGGTCTGCCGGCCCCCGGCCCCGCCGCGCGTCGCTGAGACCGCCGCATGTCCAAGGAACGTCCGTCCCGTTCCTTCGGGGGGTTCCCTGAGACCGCCCGGCTCAGACCCCGAGACCCCCCGGCCCCGCCCCGCTGTACGACGCCGCCACACCGGCACCCCGCCGCGAGGCGGGTGGGCAGCCACCGACCCGCCCCCGGCCCCTCGCAGGGGCGATGGCGCGCCCCCAACACAAACAACCCCCGCCCCTCCCGGAGGAGGAACGGGGGCCGCTGTGTGCCGTTACTGCGGAGATCAGGCCTGGAGGGCCTTGATCGCGGTCGGGGCGTGGCCCGGCTCGGTCGCGAGCTCTTCGAACTCGGTGACGTCGCTCATGTCGACCGTCTTGCTCATCGCGATGTTGGTGATGCGCTCCAGGATGGCCTCGACGACGACCGGGACCTGGTGCTCCTGGGCCCACTTCTTGGCCGTCTCGAAGGCCTCGCCCAGCTTCTCCGGGTCGGTGACGCGGATGGCCTTGACGCCCAGGCCCTCGGCGACCTTGACGTGGTCGACGCCGTAGACGCCGATCTCCGGGGTGTTGATGTTCTCGAACTCGAGGTTGACCTCGAAGTTGATGCCGAGGCCGCCCTGCGCCTGGCGGATCAGACCCAGGTAGGCGTTGTTCACGAGGACGTGGACGTAGGGGACCTTGTGCTGGGCGGCGACCGCCAGCTCCTCGATCATGAACTGGAAGTCGTAGTCGCCGGAGAGGGCGACGACCGGGGTCTCGGGCTGCGCGGTGGCGGCACCGATGGCGGCCGGGATGGTCCAGCCGAGCGGGCCGGCCTGGCCGCAGTTGACCCAGTGGCGCGGCTTGTAGACGTGCAGGAACTGCGCGGCCGCGATCTGGGAGAGACCGATGGTGGTGACGTAGCGGGTCTCCGGGCCGAACGCCTTGTTCATCTCCTCGTAGACGCGCTGCGGCTTCATGGGGATGTTCTCGAAGTGCGTACGGCGCTGGAGGGTGGCCTTGCGCTCCTGCGCGGAGGCGGCCCAGGCGGAGAAGTCGGGGAGCTTGCCCTCGGCCTTCCACTCCTTGGCGACCTCGATGAAGAGCTCCAGGGCGACCTTGGCGTCGGAGGCGATGCCGAAGTCCGGGGCGAAGATCTTGCCCAGCTGGGTGGGCTCGATGTCGACGTGGACGAACTTGCGGCCCTTGGTGTAGGCGTCCAGGTTGTAACCGGTGTGACGGTTGGCCCAGCGGTTGCCGATACCGATGACGGTGTCCGACTCCAGGAACGTCGCGTTACCGTAGCGGTGGGCGGTCTGCACGCCGACCATGCCGGCGGCCAGCTCGTGGTCGTCCGGGATGGTGCCCCAGCCCATCAGGGTGGAGATGACCGGGATGCCCGTCAGCTCGGCGAACTCGACCAGCAGGTCGGAGGCGTCGGCGTTGATGATGCCGCCACCGGCGACGATCAGCGGACGCTCGGCCTCGAGCAGGAAGCCGAGGGCCTTCTCGGCCTGGGCGCGGCTCGCCTGCGGCTTGTAGACCGGCAGCGGGGTGTAGGTCTCGGGGTCGAACTCGATCTCGGTCAGCTGGACGTCGATCGGCAGGTCGATGAGGACCGGGCCCGGACGGCCGGAGCGCATCAGGTGGAAGGCCTGCTGGAAGACGCCGGGGACCTGCGCGGCCTCCAGGACCGTGGTGGCGGCCTTGGTGACGGGCTTGGCGATCGTGGCGATGTCGACGGCCTGGAAGTCCTCCTTGTGGAGCTTCGAGACCGGGGCCTGGCCGGTGATGCACAGGATCGGGATCGAGTCCGCGATCGCGGAGTACAGGCCGGTGATCATGTCGGTGCCGGCCGGGCCCGAGGTGCCGATGCAGACGCCGATGTTCCCCGCCTTGGCGCGGGTGTAACCCTCCGCCATGTGGGAGGCGCCCTCGACGTGACGGGCCAGCGTGTGCGCGATTCCGCCCACGTTCTTGAGCTCGCGGTAGAACGGGTTGATCGCGGCACCGGGCACGCCGAACGCCTGCTCGACACCCTCGAGCTTGAGGATCTCAACGGCGGCAGCGGCGGCTGTCATACGAGGCATCAGGTTCTCCTGCGGGTCTGGCGGTCAGACTTTTTCCGGCATCCGGAATTTATGTTCTGCTATACGAAACAAGCTAAGCGGCGGCTTCCCGCACGTCAAGGCGGCGGGGCACCCCGGAACCCACCAAAAGCCGCATCTCTTTCGGTGAGTTGCACAAATGGCCGGGCTCGCGGGGTGAAACGGCCCGATTCGGCGGGCTCGCTCGCCCCGGTGGTCGCCGGTGGTGGAGCATGGACCCACGCACAGCTACGGAGGGGGTCCAGGGCTCATGGCGGAAGCGGTACCGGTGCGCTGCCCGGCGTGCCAGCGCGAGAACGGCTACATCTCACCGGTCTTCCCGTGTGCCTGCGGGAGCCCGGTGATCCCGCCGCTGGACCTGGCGGCGGCGCCCCTGCCGCTGACCCACCGCACCTGGCAGGACAGCTGGGTCACGGTGCGCTGCGGGTCCTGCGGCCGGGAGAGCGAGTGGCCGCACCCGGAGGTGGGGTGCGGTTCGTGCGGGACGGTCGTACTGGTCCCCGTACGCCCGCCGGACCCGCCGGACCCGGTGGAGCCCGCGGAGGGCGGGACGGACGCGGGGGACGCGGCCGGGGCGGATTCCGGGGTACGGGAGGAGGCGGGCGCGGGGGACGGCGTACGGGGGGACGCGCACCCGGCCGGCCGGGCCCCGGCGACCCCCGCCTCCGGGGGCGCCGCCGGCGCGGCGCGGGGGCCCGCCTCCCGGCCGCCGTTCCGGCCCGTGACCATCCGTACCGCCCGGGACGCGGTGGCGACGGCCGCGCTGTACCTGCGCTGGCTCGGCTTCCGGGACGTGCGCCAGCCCGACGGGGTGCCGATCCCGTCGGCTGCGGTGGACCTGCGGGCGCCCGGGGTGGTGGCCCAGGTGGACCCCACTACGGCACCGGCCGGGCTGCGGGCGGTGGAGTGCGTCTGGCTGAACGGTCTGACGGCCTCGACGACCAGCGTCTACTTCGCCCTGGCGGGATATACGGAGGAGGCCCGGGGCCGGGCGGACGACCTGGGGATACCGCTGTTCGTCATGGACCTCACGGGCATGCCGCAGCCGGTCAACGACCCGGCGGACGCACTGGTCGTCCGGGGGGCCTAGGCTCGGGACCTGTTCGCACGTGCTGTTCGATCATGCCGTCCGGCCCTGCCGCCGGGGCGTGGCGTCCGAGCGCGCCGCACCAGCCTGCCGACCCGAGGAGAGCCCGATGAGCCTGTACGACATCCCGCTGACCACCCTGGACGACGAGCCCACCAGCCTGGCGGCCCACCGCGGCAAGGCCGTCCTGCTGGTGAACACCGCCTCCCAGTGCGGGCTCACCCCGCAGTACTCGGGTCTGGCCCGTCTGCAGTTCAAGTACGAGGCGAAGGGCTTCACCGTCATCGGTGTGCCCTGCAACCAGTTCGGCGGCCAGGAGCCGGGCACCGCGGAGGACATCCAGACCTTCTGCGCGGCCGGCTTCGGGGTGACCTTCCCGATGCTGGAGAAGTCCGAGGTCAACGGCGAGAACCGGCACCCGCTGTACCAGGAGCTGGTGAAGACCCCGGACGCCGAGGGCGAGGCCGGGGACATCCAGTGGAACTTCGAGAAGTTCCTGATCTCCCCCGCCGGCGAGGTCGTGGCGCGCTTCCGCCCGCGCACCGAGCCCGAGGCCCCCGAGCTCATCGCCGCGATCGAGGCGCAGCTGCCGGCCTGAGCCCGCTCCGGCCGGACCCCGTTCCGTACGGGCGCCCGGAGACCGGGCGCCCGCGGCCGGGCCCGGGCCCCGGGCCTCAGCCCGTCGTGTCGGCCTCGTCGTACTCCTGGGCCGACCCTGCGGCCGTGAGGTCCCGCAGCTCCACCCGGCGGATCTTCCCGGACACGGTCTTGGGGAGCTCGGCGAACTCGATGCGCCGGATCCTCTTGTACGGGGAGAGGACCGCCCGGGAGTGTTCGAACAGCAGCCGCGCGGTCTCCTTCCCGGGCTCCCAGCCGGCGGCGAGGGTGATGTAGGCCTTGGGCACGGCGAGCCGCAGCGCGTCCGGGGCGGGGACGACGGCCGCCTCGGCGACCGCCTCGTGCTCCAGCAGGGCGCTCTCCAGCTCGAACGGGCTGATCTTGTAGTCGGAGGCCTTGAAGACGTCGTCGGCCCGGCCCACGTAGGTGAGGTGGCCGTCGGCGTCGCGCGAGGCGATGTCCCCGGTGCGGTAGAGCCCGTCCGCCATGGCCTCGGCGGTGCGCTCGGGGTCGTCGCGGTAGCCGGTCATCACCCCGGCGGGGCGGGTGCGCAGGTCCACGCACAGCTCCCCCTCGTCGGGGGACTCCTTGCCGGTGACGGGGTCCAGCAGCACGATCTCGTATCCGGGCGCGGGGCGGCCCATGGAGCCCGGCTTGACCTCGGCTCCGGGGAAGTTGCCCACCTGGAGGGTGGTCTCGGTCTGCCCGAACCCGTCGCGGATGGTGATGCCCCACGCCTCCTTGACCCGTTCGATGACCTCGGGGTTCAGGGGTTCGCCGGCGGCCACGGCCTCGCGCGGGGGCCGGCGCAGGGCGGTCAGGTCGGACTGGATCAGCATCCGCCAGACGGTGGGCGGGGCGCAGAAGGTGGTCACGCCGCCGCGGTCCATCTCGGCCATGAGCCGGTCCGCGTCGAAGCGGGTGTAGTTGTGGACGAAGACGGTCGCGCCGGCGTTCCAGGGCGCGAAGAGGTTGGACCAGGCGTGCTTGGCCCAGCCGGGCGAGGCGATGTTGAGGTGAACGTCGCCGGGGCGCAGGCCGAGCCAGTACATGGTGGAGAGGTGCCCGATGGGGTACGAGGCGTGAGTGTGCTCGACGAGCTTGGGGCGGGCGGTGGTGCCCGAGGTGAAGTAGAGCATCAGCGGGTCGGAGGCGAGGGTGGTCCCGTCGGGGCGGAAGCCGCTGTCGGCCCCCTCCATGTCGGCGAGCCGCAGCCAGCCGGCCGGTACCGCGTCCCCGGCGGCGATCCGGGTGTAGCCGCCCGGCACCTCGTCGAACTTCGGGGTGTCCAGGGCGCGGGCGATCACGTGGCGGACGTCGCCGCGCTCGATGCGGTCGCGCAGGTCGGCGGGGCCGAGGAGCGGGGTGGCGGGGATGACGACGGCGCGCAGCTTCATCGCGCCGAGCATCACCTCCCACAGCTCGCGCTGGTTGCCGAGCATGACCAGGACCCGGTCTCCGGCGGCCACGCCCTGCTCGCGCAGCCAGGTGGCCGCGGAGCCGGAGCGCAGCCGCATCTCGTCGAAGGTGACGGCCTCGGTGGTCCCGTCCTCCTCCACGATGCGCAGGGCGTCGGCGGTGTTGCCCTCCGCGATGCGGTCGAACCAGTCGAACGCCCAGTTGAAGCGTTCGGGGCGGGGCCAGGTGAATCCGGTGCGGGCGGCCTCGTACTGCCCGCGGTGGGCGAGCAGGAAGTCCCGCGCGGCCAGGAAGCTGTCGGTGGCGCTGTTCTCCGTCATGGTCATGGAAGGCATCGTGCCGCGCCGGACGGGCCCTCCACCAGGGCGGCGTCAGCCTCGGATTGACCCGAAGCGCACGCTCCCGGGGCCGTCGCCCAGCGCGGCGAGCATCGCCTCCCCCTCGGCGGCGATCTCCTCCTTGACGGCCCGCGCCGTGTCCCGGAACAGCTCGACGGTGATCCCGTCCCCGCCGCCGGCCCAGACGCCGCCCAGGAACCCGTCGACCATCACCACGCACCGGCTCTGGTTGCCGCTCGCGTTCAGTCCCTTGAACTCCGGGGGAACGACGCGGGTCCGGTCGGCGTGCGAGAGCAGCAGGTTGTCGAACTCGGGGAGGAAGCGGGGCGGGGCGGGGGTGTCGGGGTCGGGGCGGGGCGCGTCGGGCAGGTCGAAGAGCTCGGTCCCGTTCCCGTCGCGGAAGGTCGCCAGGCGCGGCCGGAGCCGCTCGAAGACCTCCCGGAGCCGGGTGACGCCGGCCCAGGTCTGCATGTCCTTGACGGAGGCGGGCCCGAAGGCGCCGAGGTACCGCAGCACCAGCGCGTCGGTCCCCGCCTCGGTCCCCTCCTCCAGCGACCGGCCCGCCCAGGTCTCCAGGGTGGTCAGCCGCACCTGGCCGCTGCGGCCCCACACCCCGCGCGGGGTCACCTGGACGAGCGGCAGCAGGCAGCGGGCGGCCACGGCCAGCGACTGCGGGTCGGCCCCGGGCCACGACCGGAGCAGCTCCTCGCGGATCTCCCCCATGGTCCGCGGCTCCTCCTCGACGAAGCCCCGGGCCCGCGCGGCGAGCGCCTTCAGGTCGACTCCGGCCAGCCCCTTGCGGAAGTACTGCACCTCGCGGTCCCGGGCGGCCTGCACCAGGGGCCTGAGGGTGAGGGCGTCCTGGACCGTGTGGGTGTGGATGGTGGACCGCATGGTCACCATCCGCACCACCTCCCGCTCCTCCATCAGCCGCCCCAGCTCCTCGGGCCGGAACCCGGCGAGCCGGGCGTGCAGCTGGTAGTACGGCGGCTTGACGTTCTGTGCCTGCAGCCCGAGCAGGTGCGCGACGGCATCGCCGGCCGTCATGTCGTCGGCGCGGCTCAGCAGCAGCTGGCGGGCGAGCGTGGCACGGTTCAGTGCGCGGGTGCCGAGAACGGAACTCGTAGAGGAAGCCATACCCGCAACCTAACTCCGATTGCGGACACCCCCTGTCCGCAACCTGCACCACCCCCACCACCTCCACCCCCACCACCTCCGCCCCCTCCCTGGAGCCGCGATGCCGGAGCGCCCAGACCGCCGCCCCACCCACGCGAAGCGCGCCGGCCGGCTCCGCCCGTCCGGCCCCTCCCCCACGCCCCCGCCGGCGCCCGCGGCCGCCGTCCCCCCGGACCACCACAGCGTGATCGACTCCGCCGTCTACCGCGAGGGCCGCCGCGTCGCCTCCCCCACCACCCTCGCCGAGACCTTCCGCCGGCTGCGCGAACAGCCCGACGGCATGGCCTGGATCGGCCTCCACCGCCCGACGGAGAGCGAACTCCACTCCCTGGCGGCGGAGTTCAACCTCCACCCGCTCTCGATCGAGGACGCCCTGGAGGCCCACCAGCGCCCCAAGCTGGAACGCTACGGCGACACCCTCTTCGTGGTCCTGCGCGCCGCCCGCTACCTGGACGCCCTGGAGGAGGTCGACTTCGGCGAACTCCACGTCTTCGTCGGCCCGGACTTCCTGATCACGGTCCGCCACGGCGCGGCCCCCGACCTCTCCGCGGTCCGCCGCCGCATGGAGGAGTCCCCGGACCTCCTCTCCCTGGGCCCGGAGGCCGCCCTGTACGCCATCCTCGACGCGGTGGTGGACGGCTACGCGCCGGTCGTCGCGGGCGTCCAGAACGACATGGACGAGATCGAGACGGAGGTCTTCCGCGGCGACCCGGAGGTCTCCCGCCGCATCTACGAACTCTCCCGCGAAATGGTCGAGTTCCAACGCGCGACCCGCCCCCTGGTCGGCATGCTCCACGCCCTGATGGCCGGCTTCGCCAAGTACGGCACGGACGAGGAACTCCAGCGCTACCTCCGCGACGTGGCGGACCACGTCACCCACACCAGCGAACGCGTGGACGGCTTCCGCCAGGCCCTGACCGAAATCCTCACGGTCAACGCCACCCTGGTCTCCCAGCAGCAGAACGCCGAGATGCGCGCCCTGGCGGAGGCGGGCTTCGAACAGAACGAGGAGATCAAGAAGATCTCCTCCTGGGCCGCCATCCTCTTTGCACCCACGTTGGTGGGAACGATCTACGGCATGAACTTCGAGACCATGCCCGAACTCCACTGGGCCGCGGGCTACCCCTTCGCAATCCTGCTGATGGCGGTGGTCTGTACGAGCCTCTACGTCATCTTCAAGAAGCGCGACTGGCTGTAGTCGGGGAGCAAGAATCGGTGATCGAGTTCGCCATGGCAAACATCAATGATGGCCTGATTCGGGGCCTTGGGGAGAATCTGGGGAGAACGCGCGGCGCCCGGGGAGTGAGCCGCGCTCATCCCACCTACTCCCCCTCCGTGTACCTCAGCTTCGCGCCGGGAAGGCGTACGGTTTCCCAACTGGGCCTGCAAGTTAGTCAAGGAGTGAAACCAGTCGTGAGGGGGGAGCAGCCTCGACCCCGATAGCCTGGAGACAGAATCGAACAGGCATGGGGGGATAATGGTTCGGGCACTTCTGCTCGGAGTTGGGACCTTTGAGAACGCGGCCGACGGCGAGTGGACCCCCACCTCGGAGGGGTTGTCTCCGCTGCCGTCAGTTGAACCGCAAGTACGTGAACTCGGCGCGGTGCTCTCACGTTTCGACGGGCTGCACGTCAGTGACCCGGTGATCAATGCGGACCGGATCAGCGTCGAGGAGCGCTGGCGGCAGTTGCGGCACGATTCGGGAGGTCTGCCGCGGATCGTTCACTTTGCCGGTCACGGGATCGTTCGTGGCAGGGTCTTGTACCTGCCCGTGCACGATAGTCGTCCGACTGACCTTCCGGCTTCGGCGATCGATGTCGGCCGATGGCTGAATGAGGTCGAGCATGGCTCCGACCAGTCTCCCGTCCTGTTCCTGCTCGATGTCTGCGATGCAGGGGCCGCGACGGACTATCAGTTGTTCCAGGATGTTTCCGAGGGCGACCGAAAGACTTGGGTGATTGCGGCCTGCACGGCGGGCGAGAGCGCCTTCGACGCACGCTTCACCAAGGCCACAGCACAGGCACTGGAGCGGCTCCGCTTGGGGCACTGGGATATCTCTCCGGCCATGGCCCACGTGCCGGTGGAAGCAGTGGCCGACGAGATCGCGCGCGAGTTGGTCCGCCTCGGCGAGGGGTATCCGCAGACCGTGGTGCACTCTCCACGCCGAGCCGCCTCGTTGCCTGTACCGGAGTTCTTCGCCAACCCGGCGTTCAGCACAGACGTCTGGCAGCGGCTTCGAAGCCGGCTCCGGCTGGCAGTTCGGGAGCTGGCGGCGGAGTTCGACCCTGGTCTGGACCCCGTGCACTTCCTCACCCGAGCGTCCGGCCGCCTGGACGGCGCCTCTGCGATTACGGGCTGCCTTTTCACTGGGCGGACCCGAGAGCTGACCCGGATTCGCTCCTGGTTGGCGAGCGACGAACCCC
Organism: Streptomyces sp. NPDC089915; assembly: GCF_040684675.1. Lineage (NCBI taxonomy): Bacteria > Bacillati > Actinomycetota > Actinomycetes > Kitasatosporales > Streptomycetaceae > Streptomyces > Streptomyces sp. NPDC089915. The sequence goes on from NZ_JBFBGN010000001.1 coordinate 93,598, forward strand.
TGTTGCTGGTCACCGGAAGTCCTGGGTCCGGAAAGTCGGCGCTGCTGGGGGTGACAGTCTTCCTGTCGCACAACCAGCTCGCCGAGCTGAGCACCATGCTGGTCGGTCGCATTCCCGCTCAATACCGCCCGGAGCGTCGGTATCCGACCCTTGTCGCAGTCCATGCCCGGCACCGAAGCAGGGACGAGGTAGTCGCTTCGATCATTGTTCAACTGACTCCCGAGGACTCGAAGCCTGCCTTCGCTAGTGGTGAGCAAGCGCTAGACGAGCTCAAACGTATCGCTCGAGACCTTCCGGAACCGGTGGTACTCATCCTCGATGCCATCGACGAAGCCCTAGAGAGCGGCCGTATCGTCAGCGATCTGCTACCCAAGCTCCTGAGCGCGCTGCGCCCTGACGGCCGCCCCGCCTTCCGGGCGCTCGTGGGGATGCGCCCGCCGCAGGCGGACGACCACCGGGGCTGGGAAGTGCCGGGTGCCCACGGGAAGGTGCTCGACCTAGACACCTCCTCCGGTGTCGAAGACCTCGCGGCCGACCTCACGACCTACATCGCCGACATCTTGTATAGCGCCCCCGGTTACAGCGACCAGGCCCTTCGTGAGTCCGTAGCCCATGCGGTCGCTACCGCGATCGCTCATAGCCCCGATCGCAGCACCTTCCTCGTCGCAGCACTCTTCGCCGACTTCCTGCGGACCGGTGTACCCCTGAATCCCGCCGAGGCAGTCGCCCGACTGCCGCAGAGCCTGCCGCACCTACTCGAACTGCACCTGCGGACCACCCTGGACGGCGACCCGTGGGTGCGGCACTTGATGGTGGGGCTGGCACAAGCGCGAGGTCAGGGTATGCCGCTGGACCTTGTGGTCGCAGCAGCCACCGCTGCCGCCATGGCCGCGGGTCAGGAGCTTCGCCCGCTAACCCCGGGCGAGGCCCACGAGAAGCTAACGACCGCCCGCTTCTATCTGCGGACGAGCATCGACTCGGACGGACGTCAGCTCTACCGGTTCTTCCACGAGACGGTCACCGAGCACTTCCGTGACGCCGGGGCTGAATTCGAAGGGCTCGCCGACATGCTCTTTCACGAGCTATTGTCGGCCGTCCCCGGACGGTGGGCCGCTGAGGGGCCTCGGTGGGACCTTGCCTCACCCTATCTCCTGCGACACCTGATGGAGCATGCCGTCGCTGTGCCAGACGGATCCGCAGTCGACCACTTGTTCCTGGACCCGGAGTACCTAGTCCGCGCCGACCACAGCAGCATCTGGGAGGCCGTTCACCGGACGAGGACCCCGGCGGCGCGGCGGGCGGGGGTCGCGTACCGAACGGCGTTCGGTCACTTCGATACCGGCGACCTCTTTGGCCGGCGCGTGCCGCTGGAGACTCGCCGTGCCAAGCTTCGCCAGTACCTGGTGACCTACCGGGCTGTGGGGCTGGCACGCCGTCTCCGCGACGAAGGGACCGTGCTCCGTACCTGCTGGAGCACAGGGCTACCCGAGGAGTCCCTGCTCTCCGTCATCGGCGAGGACGAGTTGGGCGCCACGGTGTCAGCCCTGGCCCTGGGATCTGTCGAACGACGGCTCCTCGCCGTGTTCGCCGGTACCGACGGCTCCCTCCAGGCATGGGACATCACACCGAGCCCCGACGTCGCGTTCCGGTACTTCTCGATTCCTCGGACAGGCGAGGGCACCATCACCCAGATGGCGATCGTGGATCTGGACGAGCAGGCGGTCATTGTCTCGGTCACTGACCAGAATGTGCTCCAGCTCTACGACCTCACGACGGGTTCGCACGTCGCCGACGCACGCCTCGACGGCGAGAGGGTCTCCGCCTTGGCGGTCGTCGGCACCGGCGACCAGGCGGTGCTTGCAGTCGGTCGGGTCAGCGGAGAGATCGGCCTGGTCGGCCTGCTAGACGAGTCCTTCGGCACGATCTTCGACACCGTCGAAGCCGGGGACGCCGCCATTGCTTCGCTGCTCGGTGTGGAATCCGCAGACGGCTCCCTCAGCTTTCACTGTGCGCCCGCCGCACCTCAAGGTCACGGGCCGAAGGTGCTGAGGCACCTGGACGAGTGGCCCGTCATCATCTCATCAGAGGGACCACTCCAGGAAGTGCGGATCCGGCCCACCAACGCACGCACCCCGCTGTTCTCCCTCATCGCCTACCACTCTGGCATGTATGCGGCACGCGGGAACGGCGAGACCGTCCACGTGGTCACCGGAGCCGAAGACCGCGGGTTGACGCTCGCGGACATCCGTCGTGTCGACCGCTTTCAGCTCGCGCTGACCGCCCATCGCGACGGGAACATGCGGGTGTGGGACCTCGACGTTTGCCCTCGGTTCGGCCATGGCCAAGACCACTGGCACCACGCCACAGTACTCGGCACCATCCGGCTCGACGGCTCGGAGCTCGCCCTCAGCGTCGAACTCGCGTCCGGTGAGGTCAAGGCTTGGGACCTGAGCGCCGGCACCCAGGATCACGAGCTGGGCGACTTGGGCGAGCTCAGCCACGCCGCCACCGTGACAGCCGGCAACGCGCCCTACGTCGTCACTGTGACCACGGAGTCCGAGCTCGACGCCTGGAATGTCCGTGAGGATGTCCTCGAATCGACGGTCCGCCTCCCGGCCCCGGCCACCTCATTGGCCGCCGTGGCGCACGGCGATTCGGTATGGGCCGTGGTCGGCGGCGCCGACGGCAGCATCCATGTATGGGACACGAGCAAGGAGTCTCTTTCCCACGTACTCGCCGACGTGGAGGGGCCGGTCACAGAACTGGTCGCGGGCGACGTCGGCGGCGAGTCTCTCCTGATCAGCGTCCACAACGAACGCACAGTACGTCTCTGGTCCCTGGCCGACAGCACCCTGCGGCAATCGATCACGCTGGACCGGATCGGAGCGATCACGATGCAAGGCGGGCGCCTGTTCGCTGCAGAGCAATCCTCGGACGGCGATGAGGTACGGGTCTGGGACCTCGTAACGGCCTCGCTCGTGGGTTCCGCCCCCGTCGCCGACCCTCAGGTGATGACGGTCAGCCAAGTGAACGGCAGGCCGGCACTCGTGGCCGCTGTCAGCGAGGAGGAGGTCCAGGCATGGGATGCCGAATCCGGCGATCTACTTGGAGATCCGGCCCCGGTGCCGGGTCGGGTGCACACGCTCGTCCCCTACGAAAGCGGTGTGCTGGTAGGCACCAAGGCTGGCCATGTCACGGCCCTCGGGTGGGTCTGTTCCGCAGCGGCGTCGGCAATCCGACCGGCGCATCCGACCGTCCACGCCACCCATGTCCTGGCTTGGCTGCCGGGCGAACTGCTATGTGGAGATGCCCGTGCAGACGGATGGGAGTTGCACACCCTCGAGGAATGGGAGGGAGGCCTGCCGCCTTCCCATGGTCTGGTGTACGCCCGCCCCATCACTGCAACGACGGCCGAGCTACACGATGTTCTCGTCGACGTACTCACGCCCCACGGATTCGAGATCATGCGGCTGGAGGCACACTGGTACGAGATCAGCAGGGTCGCCGGCGTGACGACCGGCGGCCCGTGGCGCTTCCCGGCGTACTCCGTTCATTGTTACTTGGAGGAAGGACCAGAACAGTGACGATCGTCGCAGTGCACGGCATCGGCAACCACCTGAGCGGCCGCTCGCCGGAACAGGCGGCCATCGAACTATCAGGGCAGTGGCGGCTCAAGTTGCAGCATGGGTTCTCGGCTGCTGGACTGAACGACCACCTGCTCCCTCCCCTGCACGCCGCGTACTACGCTCACCACACCCACGCCGCGGAGCGGCAGGCCGCCGTACTGGACCTACCTGCTCTCGACGAACGAGAAGAGTCCGTCGTCATCGCCTGGGCACTGGCACTCGGTTCACCCACCCTCCGGGAACGGCAGGGACTGGTTACTGCTCCGCTGCGGCAGGTCCTGTCCTGGGTTTCCCAACGCCGCAACATCCCCGTCGGGACGGTCATTCGGCTTGCCGTCCAGCTGGCGGGCGAGGTTCGCCGCTACCTCCATGTTCCGCAGGTAAGGGATGCAGCCCGATCCGCTGTGGCCGAGGCGATCCGACAGGTACGCCCCCGCGTAGTGCTGGCCCATTCCCTCGGCTCGGTAGTCACGTACGAGGCTCTCCACGCTCACCCGGAGCTGACCGTGGACTGCTTCGTGACCTTGGGCTCTCCTCTCGGCCTGCCAGGCGGAATCTTCGATCACTTGGTGCCCACGCCAACCGCCGATCGGGGTTCGCGGCCCGCCGGAGTCCGCTACTGGGTGAACCTCGCCGACACAGGTGACCTGGTGGCGGTTCCGCGTCGGCTCGGCGACCGTTTCCCCGTTGACCAGCACGCCGACACTCCGATGGGCCGTATCGACTTCCACACCTTCGGAGCGTACTTGTCCTCCCCGCTGACCGCTGCGGCGATCTCTCCCTTCGTCCGCGACCCGACGATCCCGGACACAGATCACCTGAGTTTCCGGAAGGGCGCGTCGTCTTAGACGATCCGTCGTCACAGGTTGTGCCCCTTGGATCAGGAGCGTGCTCACGTACGGCTAGATTCACCGTCATACGACTCGATTGGATGGCAAAGGGCACCGCGCGCCGAGCAGCGCATCGACTGCCGCGCGCCCCTTGCCTCCGGCCTCGGGCATGAAGTGGGCGTAGTGGTCGAGGGTGATGGTCGGGCTGGAGTGACCGAGCCATCGGGCGAGGGTGACGACGGACTCACCCGCCTCGAGGATCACGGAGGCGTAGGTGTGCCGGAGGACGTGGAAGCCGTCCTTGCGAGACGCCTTCCAGCGCTGGCCCTTCTCCCGCACGGGGATCACTCCGGCCTTCGCGAGAGCGGGCTTCCACACCTCGTCGTTGAAGATGTTGGCGCGGATCGCGTTGCCGTAGGTCGTGGCAAGGACCAGCGGGAAGGAGCGCTTCTCCCGATCAGCTTCCGGGCCGCCCCAGGGCAGCTCGACCTCGACAGCCGGATGCCGCAGGAAGTGTGCGCGCAGCTCGGTGGCAGCCGAAGGTGGCATGTCGACGACCCTGGTCTTCCCGCCCTTGGGGAGAGTGAAGTACAGGCGGCCGTACAGGAGCTGGACCTGTCGGCGGACGCGGATGAGGCCGCGCTCGAAGTCGACGTCCGCTGGTGACAGCCCGAAGACCTCCCCCTGGCGCAGCCCACACCCGAGGGCGACGACGACGGCGATCCGGTACCGCTGGTTGATGACGTCCCGTACCCGCTGCGCGGTCCCCAGCAGCCACGCCTCCCGCTGGTCCTCGGGAGCCTTCGGCCAGCGCACCGACTTGGCGCGCATCGGATTGCGGACCAACCGCTTGTCGTCGATCGCCGTCTCGAAGACGTTCGAGAGCGTGGTGAGGATCTGCCGGGCGTAGCGCGGCGCGCACTCGCCTTCGAGCGTGGCGATGTAGCCGCGCAGGACGGACGCGGAGACGTCCCGCAGCGCCACCTCGCCGATGTGCGGAAGGACGTGGAGGCGAACTCGCTCGTCAACCCGCTTGACCGTGCCCGGTGCGCCCCGTACGCCCGCCTGCCAGTGGCGCGTGACGTAGTCGGCGAGGGTGATGGAGCCGTCTCGCGGGTCGACGAACTCGCCCCGCTCGCTGTCGGTGCCGGCCCTGCGGAGCCACGCCTTGGCGTCCTCCAGGGTGTCGAACGACATGCCCCTGACACCCGGGATGCCCGCGACCCGGTAGCGACTCCCCTTTCCGTACCGGGTGGTGCGCTCGCGCTTGCCGGTTACGGGGTCCTTCTTCTTGTTGATCCAGCGGTCTTCGATGTAGCCGGCCAAGTGTTTCCTTGCAGGTAGGGGGTCGGGAGGGGCGGCCGGGAGGCGTCAGACGGTTGCCGAGTAGGCGCCGCGCCGCTGCGGTGCGGTGCTCACGGGGTTGAGAGCGGGGTTGGATCGGGAATCCGCCTGCTCCTGCTCCCGTATCCAGGCATCGAGCGCATCGATCCGGTACGTCACCCGCCCGCGGGCACCCATGCGGAAACTCGGCGGACCCTGGCGCCGGTGACGCCAGACGTAAAGCGTCTTGGGTGAAATGCCGAGATATTCAGCTGCGTCATGCACGCCAAGAAACGCGCGACCGATGGCCGGACGGCGGCGGAATGTGGCAGCGCTGATGGAGGAGAGCGCGTCGATAGAAGACAAGCGAGAATCCTTAAGGCAGAAGAAGGGAATGAAAGCGCCCTGCCACCCATGGGTGGCGAAGACGTCCAGGACCACCAATGGTCCGGACGATCCCCGGTTTCGGAAACCGGGGATCGTCGGCTATATTCCGCCCACCCCGGCCGGAGCCAGGTGGACCGGCGCCGTCGCCAGCAAGATCTGCGGAGGGGTTCCGAGGGCGGCAGCGATGGCGACGAGGTCGTCGATGTCGCAGCGTCGGACCGTGCGTTCGATGCGGGAGAGCGCGGTGAAGGTGATGGGGCGGCCGAGTGCGGTGATGCGGGCGGCGAGCTGGCGCTGGGAGTAGCCACGGGCCACGCGGGTGCGTTCGATGGCGTGGGCGGCGGCGCGTCCGGCGGGTCCGATTTCGAGAGGGCGTGGCGGCATTGGTGTGTTGTAGCTTGCCCGCCGGAGGTTCGGGAAGGCATTCCCCGTCTGCTGTGAGCGATCCCGTGCCGACGATGAATATCGCGGGTGATTTCGCCGACCGGCGTTTCGGGTTTACGGTCGTGCGACCGGAAAACCTTTCACGGCCGCTTGAGTCAAGTCTGGACTTCTGGACCCGGGGTGTGGCTGTGTTGTCCACGCACCCCGGCCCGGCCGGTTCCCTTCCCCGATTTCGAAAGGCGGTCGATCTCCATCGCCCGTATCCGCACCATCAAGCCCGAGGCCTTCGCCTCCGAGTCCCTGGCGGCCGTGTCCCTGAGCGCCGAGCGGACCTTCTTCGGCCTGCTCACCCAAGCCGACGACAAGGGCCGCATCCGCGACCAGGCCGCCGTCATCGCCGGGCAGCTGTGGTCGCTACGCCGCGAACACGGCCCGGTGGAGGTCGAGGAGGATCTGACGCAGCTCGACGCGGCCGGCCTGATCTGCCGCTACGAAGGCGAGGACGGAAGGCAGTACCTGCACGTCGTCGCCTTCTCCCTCCACCAGAAGATCAACCGCCCCAGCATCAGCAGGATCCCGTCCTGCCCGCACCACGACCTCGGCGTCCCGCGTGAGCCCTCACTGCCGGTGCACGGAGCCGTCACGGAGGCCTCCAGGACGGGTCAGGCAGCAGACAGGGAGCCTGCCGTGAGCCGAGAATCTGCAGGTCAAGGGCCGTTCAGTGAGCCCTCACAGCCGGTTGAGGAAGGGCTCACGGAGCCTGACGTGAGCCCTCAGCGTCCGGATCTAGGACCTAGGAACAGGGAACTAGGAACTACCCCGTTGGGGGGCGCGACCGCCCCCGCGCCCCAGACCGTCTCGGCGAAGGACCTCGTCACCGAGTACGTCGCGGCCTGCGAACACCGTCCGCCCACGAGCGTGCTCGGGCAGCTCGGACGAGAAGCCGCCAAGCTCCTCGCCGAGGGCATCGACCCCGCCCATGTACGAGCCGGTCTGGACCGCCAGCGGACCAAGGGCCTTCACCCGAAGACCCTGGCCAGTGTCGTGCACGAAGTCATGAACGCGGGGGCGCCCACGATCGCCGTCCCCCACCGTCCCTGGACCAACCCCACCGACGTCGCCGCTGCCTACGGGGGTGCGCTCTGACCGCCACCACCCTGCCCCAGCCCTCCGGTCAGGCCGTCCGGGCTGTGGCGAGCATCCTGGCCCGCCGGGGCATGGATCCCGTCATCGGCTCGGAGGAACCGGAGCCCACGCCCGAGCCTGTCAGCGCACTGGAACTGGCCGACGCCCGAATCCCCCCGCGATACCGGCACGCCCGCGCCGATCACCCCCAAGTCAGCGCCTGGGTGGACGAGATCGTGTGTGCCGGGCGCCCCGGCCCGAGCGGGACGCGGGGCATCGCAGAGGGCCCGTCGCTGCTGATCGCAGGTCCCACCGGCACCGGCAAGACCCACCATGCCTACGGAGCCGTCCGCGCCCTGCTCGCTGCCGGCGTCCGCCTGCGCTGGGAGGCGGTCACAGCCGCTGACCTGTACGCCCGCCTGAGACCGCGCCCAGGGCTCGACGCGGAACGTGAGCTGCACACCCTGGCCCGCTGCCCGCTGCTGCTCCTGGACGACCTCGGCGCCGCCAAGGGCAGCGAGTGGACGGAGGAGCTGACCTACCGGCTGATCAACCACCGGTACGAGTACCTGCGCCCCACCCTGCTCACGACCAACCTTCCCATCCCCCAGCTCCGCACCGCCCTCGGCGACCGCGTCGCTTCCCGCCTCTCCGAGATGACCCACCGGGTCGTCCTCGACGGCGCCGACCGCCGCCGCACCTCCCCTGCCGCTTGAACGCGCCCACCCTTTGGAGCACCACCCGCTTGACCACCACCTCCCACCGCACCCAGACGGCCGAGCGGTACGCCCTGGCCGTCGCAGGCTGCGTCATCGTCGCGCTCACCGCAGCCGGGTTCTGGCTCTCCTACGCGCATCTCGCCGAAGTCGCGGGGCAGCACGGCCTCAGCGCTTCCCCAGCCCGCCAGTGGGCGTGGCCGGCAACGCTCGATGCCTTCATCGTCGCCGGCGAAGTGCTCATGCTCCGCGCCAGCCTCCGCCGGGAAACTGACGGGTGGGCGATAGCCCTAACCGCTGCCGGATCGCTGGGCTCGATCGCCCTGAACGTCGCCGGCGTCAGCAGCACCGACGGCGTCCCGGCCCCGGCCCTCGACTACGTCGTCGCCGCTGTCCCACCAGCAGCCGCGCTCTTCGCCTTCGGCGTCCTCATGCGGCAGATCCACCGCCATGTCGCCTCCGGCGACTCCCGCCACCATTGCCTTCCGGCAGGAGACACCGCAGTGCATCCCGCGGACCTGGATCGTCCCCGCGCACACACCGCCACAGCGCCGCTCCCGGAACGGCCCGAGGGCCGGGAGGGTGACCGCCCCACTCCGGCTGACGCCGTACAGGGCGAATCAGCCGATGTGGCGGAAGAGACCGACCAAGTGGCGGAAACCCACGTCCCGCCGAAGAAGCGCACCGGTCGCAAGCCCGCCGCCACCGACGACGAGCTCTTCGCCATCGCCCTCACCGCCCCGCTCGGACGCGATGGACGCGCGTCAAGCCGCCACATCGAGACGGCTGTCCGCGCTCGCGGCCTCCCCATCGGCAGGGACCGCCGGAACAAGATCACCCGGCAGGTCCAGGCCGAACTCGACGGCGGCAGAGCGAACGCCGCGTAAGCCCCGTCCGAAGTCACGCTGCTCACCCGCGCATCCGTCGCGCGGCGAGCTGGCATTCGTACGCCCTATCCCCACAGCACCGAAGCCGCTCCAGCCCAACCGCCAGGAGGCACGCTCTTGCACGACGACCCCGCAACCACGAGACCAACGGCCGCCAGCACCCGGCCCCTACCCAAGCCCGAGACGGAGCAAGTTATCCCTTTGGACACTCCACCATCGGCGGAGTATCCAAAGGACCCACCGCCCCAGGGGGACGGAGCCTCGTCCGGCGCCGGGGGACGCCTGACGAGGAGGCGGAGACCTCGGGACGGACGCAGCCGGGGAACGAGCAACAGTCGGCGTACGAAACCACGTACGCCTCCGCTGTCCCTCTAGCGCCCCGCACACGACGCCGTCACCACAAGCACCCCCAGCGCTCCAAAGTGTGCAGCGTCCGCATGAACGACGACGAGCACGCGCTCGTCGTGACCGCCGCCAAGGCCGTCGGTTGCACCGTCGCCGGCTTCTTCGCCCGAGCGGCCCTCAGCGCAGCCCACGACCCGGGCAACAGCGCCGCAGCCATCGCCGGGCGCCGTGAGACCGTCAGCGAGCTGTTCGCTGCCCGCAGGCAACTCGGTCAGATCGGCAACAACCTGAACCAGCTGACCCGCGCCGTCAATTCAGGCGCCCAGCCGACCGACACCCAGGTCAACGCCGCACTCGACTCGGTCCGCCGGGCGACGGCCCGAGTCCAGGACGCCACCGATCAACTCCTCAGCGACTGATAGGACTCACCATCACGACCCCGGAATCCACGAGGGAGGGAGCGTGCCCGGGGTCCCGTCCCCGGCGTGAGGATCGCCCTGCATATGTACCGCCGTCACCTGAGTGCGCGGAGCATGGTGGTGTACACCGGCGCGTCGGGGAACGGCTGCTGATCACCGATGTGCTGGTACCCCCACCCCTCGTAGAGGGCCTTCACCTTCGGGTGTCCGGGCTCGACGAGCAGCGTGACGCGCTCCTCAGTGCGGCCGGCCAGCAGTTCCTCGTGGATCCGGTGCGCCAGACCCGTGCCCCTCCAGGGAGCCCGGACCATGATCTCGAAGAGGGCGAGGGTTCGGGTGCCGTCCTCGGTCGTGTCCGCCTCGGGAAACGGCTGGAGCATGTGGGCCCACCAGCCGGTGTTCTGGGGCAGGGCCGCGGCGTAGGCGTAGCCGGCGGCCTCGCCACCGTCGTAGGCGACCACGGCCTCCCAGGACGGGCGGGAGGAGTGGCCGGTGAGACGACCCTCGAAGCGGTCCACGGAGAAGAACGGGTCCTCGCCGATCTCCTTCTCGTACACCTCGGCGTACACGCCGACCAGGGTGGGGCGGATGGTGGGCAGCTGGTCGGTGCCGTAGCGGTGAAGGGTGATCTCCGGGGTGGGCATGATGCTCCTCGTCGCGTGCGGGTTCAGGCGGTGCGGGTGCGGTCGTTCCACTGGCGGGTAACGGCGGACTTGGGGGCCGCCTGGTTGAGTGCGGAAGTGAAGCTGCCCAGGAGATGGGGGACCCGGCCGGCGTCGGCGCCGGTCGGGGCGATGACGCGTGTGGCGGTGGCCACGGCCTGCTCGACATCACCCTGCGCGACCTGCGCGAGGGCCGCTTGGGACAGGTAGTAGGCGCGGTTGCGGTGCTGGTCGTCGCGGAGGTCCGCGATGCACCGGTGCGCATGGAACTCGGCCTTCTCCGCCTCGCCGAGCCGGTAGTGAGTGATTCCGGTCAGGCCGTGGAGCTCGCCCCGGGTGTAGAAGGCGACGGAGGACGGACGGGCCTCGGCGGGATCGGCTCGGTCGTAGGCACCGTGGGCCCGGTCCAGGGCTCGGAGGGCCCTGGTCTTGTCACCAAGGCTGGCGGCGGTCAGGGCGATGCGGGAGTGGGTCAGAGAGGCGTAGAGGGGGTCGGTGCGGTGCGCCCGGGTGCCCGTGCAGGCTTCGGCCGCGGCGAGGGCGTCGGCGTACCGGCCCCGCTGCCCGGCGAGCATGGCGGCGTACCGCCAGGTCTGGTGCTGGACCTGACCGTCTCCGGAAAGCCCTGCGAGGGTCACGGACTGCTCCAGGTAGCGCTGGGCCTCCCCCAGTCGGCGGGCGTCGATGGCGGAGAACATGGCGAAGGCCGTGAAGGACGCAGCGACGGCATAGAGGCGCGAGCGGACGCGCTGGCTGGCGGAGCCGTGCTGCTGGAGGCTGAGCGTACGGGCGGCGAGGTCGGCGGCGCGCTTCTCCAGAACGGGACCGCCGCCGTTCTGGTCGTCCAGGAGCCACAGTTCGGCCAGGAGGACGCGCAGGCGGTCGACGTCGGAGTGTCCGACGGTGGGTCGGGTGGCTGCGGTCGCGGTGCCGGTGGACACGGCGACGGCGGCGCCGGTGGCTACGGAGATGAAGCTTCGACGGCCAAGCACAGGGTCCTCCAGTCGCGCTGAGGGCGTTGCGGGGCGGGGGCGGGCACGGGGCACGAACCCCAGGTCGGTCCCAGGAAGCCCGGAGACGGCCTCCAGGGCCTGCCACTGGCGGTCCTGGGGCGAGCGGTTCTCTCCTGACAGCCACCGGTAGAAGGTCCGTTCGGTGACTGCGCCGCGGTGGCCGGTGAGGTCCGCCATGGCGTCGTTGACCTTCTCGGCAAGAGCGCCGGCACTGAGCCCGTGTTCCTTCATCCAGGTCTCTAATTCCGCGTTCCGCTTCCGCACCATGCAGTCACGGTAGAGGCGGGGCCGCCATCCGAGGTAGCGCAGGTCGGGACTTTTCGTCAGTGGTCACGCGAGTAGCTGCGAGCGGATTCGTCATGTCCAACACGGCTCGCACACTGGTTACTTGTCCGCACAGCCGAACCGGCAGCAGGCGGATGGGAGCGGAATCGTGACCGTACTCGCGCACGAAATGGCGGCAGCCCCGGTCGAGGTGCCCACGGTCACCTCCGCCGACCAGGAGACGGTGATCGCCTCTGCGGCTGCCGCCGTCGCCGGGGACGTCGAGGCTGCCCTCACCCTCGCCGACCACCACCCGGCCGGGGAGGCGTCCGTACGGCTGCGGGAGCGGCTGCGCGGGCACATCCACACCCTCGCGGTGCCCGCCGAACGGTACGCGGACCTGCTGCCGGAGAGCCGGGAGAAGGACATCGCGGCCAGCACCGTGCGGTTCGCCCGCAAGGTCGCCCGGGACTGCGGGAGCGATCCGGCGATAGCGCTGCGGCTGCTGGCCAAGTCGGTGGCCCACCTCGCCCGGAACACGGACCTCCTGCGGCTTGTCTGAACCGCCTCCGGCGCCGGATTGCCTGGGGCGTCGGCGCCGGAAGCCCTCCACCTGCCCGGCCGCAGCAGGCGACCGCAGCACCTCGCCGACACCGGTGAGGCGGTCAGCTCCCCCGAATTCGGGCGAGGGGCCGGCCACCATGCCCCGGCCCTGCCGGCCAGTCCCGTCGAACCTCGCCCTGGAGGCACCCGCGTGTACGCGATCGGCATGTGCGTCGATGCCCAATACCTGTTGCCCGCCCTGGTCACACTCGGGTCGGTCGCCGACCACCTGTCGGTGGCCGATCGCCGCGAGAGCGCGGTACGGGTACTGACCAACGGCCTGTCCCCGGGGCAGGCCGCCGTGATGGAGTCCTTCGCCCGCCGCTGCGGGTTCGGCTCCTTCGACCTGCGCTGGCAGGCCCCGCCGCCCGAGAGCGTCATGGCGGACACCGCCTACATCTCGGTCGCCACCTACCTGAGGTTCGGATTCACCCCCTGCTTCCTCGACCGTCCGTTCCTGATCTACGTAGACGCCGACGTCCACGTACGCGCCGACCTCTCCACGCCTCTGGACGGACTGCCGGCGGACCGGATCGGCGCCGTGCAGGACGAGTTCAACCCGGCCGTCGGCCAGTGCCCGGCACTGCCCGGCGTCGCCGAGCGCTGGCCCCACCTGGTCGGGCGCACCTACTTCAACGCGGGGATGCTGTGGGTCCCCGCGCCGATGCTCGCCCCCATGCGGGCCGGGGTCCAGCGGGCTTTGGTCGGTGGGCGGCAGTACATCAAGCACAACGACCAGTGCGCCCTGAACCTGTGGCTGCTGTCCTCCGGGACCGCGCACCCGGTCGGGCCGGTGTTCAACCGGTTCGAAGTGGACCGGTTCCTCGAGCGGGGGGACTGGGTCCGCCGGGTCCTCCGCCGCCCGGTCACCCGCCGAGACGGGCACGTGGTGCACTTCGTCGGGGGCCAGAAGCCGTGGATACGTTCCTGCCCCGGCACGGAAGACGTGCGCACCTATCGGCAGCAGATGCACCGCACGCTGCGGCACCTAACCGGAGCAGGTGCACGGTGACCGGCGGCACGGTCCTGGCGGTGGAGCGGGCCTGCGCGGAGCTGGCCGGGTCGGTTCCGGCCGAGACGGTCCGGGTCCGCAGCGGGCCGAAGACGGCCGTCTACCGCGTCCGTCTCGCCGACGGCCGCCCGGTGGTGGTCAAGCTGTTCGCGGTCGACGGCACCCACGGCGCTGTCGACGAGGCCCGCCTCCTGGCCGCCGTCACCGCCGCCGGGCGGGTGCGGGTGCCGACCGTGATCGGGTACGGGCCGGTTCCCGGCCTGACCGTCTCTGCCCTGGTCGCCACCGATGCCGGAACGAGCACCTTGGGGGATGCCGTCCGAGCCGGGCAGATGCCGCGTCCGGCGGCACTGCTGAGGCTCGCCCTGCTGATGGCTGCCTTCCATAGCGTCAAGGCCCCGGCCGGGGTCCCCCTGGCGCCAGGCATCGGCCAGCAGGTCAGCGCTCTGGCCGCCCACTGCCCCAAGCAGGTCTTCGTCCGGCTCGCTCCCGCCCTGGAGGTCATCGCGGCCGGGGCACGCCTGGAACGACTCGTGTGGTGCCACGGAGACCTGCACCTGGAGAACGTGATCTGCGGAGACGACCGACGCCTCACCGTCGGCGAACACGGCCGGCCCCGCCTCCCCGACTGCCTCGTGGACTTCGAGGCCGCAACCGTGGAGGTCCCCGAGTACGACCTCGCCCAGACCCTCGTGACCTGCGACGCCCTGGAGCCGTCCGACCGGTTGTTCGTGGCCGCTGCCTACGGACGGCCCGTCGACACCCGACTCCTGGATGCCTACGTGGCCTTCCAGGCCGTACGCGGCTGGACCTATGCCGCCCACCGGGAGGGCCGCGACCGCGACGCCTGGGCGGCCCGCCTGCACCTTGCCCTGTCCCCACACTCAGGAAGGACCGCGCTGTGACCGACCCCGATCTGTCGGTGATCATCCCCGCCTACAACGAGGCCGAGTACCTGCCCCGCTACCTGCCCACGGTCTTCGCGTCCCTGCGCGCCTGGGAGGCAGGCTCCGGCCGGCGCGGAGAGGTGATCGTCGTGGACAACGCCTCTACCGACGAGACCGCCCCCGTCGCGAAGGAGCTGGGCGCCAGGGTGGTGACGGAGCTGGTCCGCAGCATCGGCCTGGCCCGGAACACCGGAGCCCGCGAGGCCGAGGGGCGGATGCTGTTCTTCGTCGACGCAGACGTGGCCCTGCCGCTGGAGGGGATCACGGCCGCCGTTGCCGCGATGGACGCCGGGGCCGTCGGCGGGGCGATCCCACCGCTCTACACCCCCGCCCGGTTCGGGGCCCGTCTGCTGTGCGCCTACTGGGACCACCACCGCGCCCGCCACGGGGGCGCCCAAGGCGTCAACCAGTTCTGCACCCGGGACGCCTTCAAGGCAGTACACGGCTACCGACCGGACTACTTCATGAGCGAGGACATGGAGTTCTTCGCCCGCCTGGCCGCCTACGGCCGCCGCACGGGCGGGCCGGTCGCGGTCCTCGAAGACCTCCGCGTGCGGCCCTCCACCCGCCGCTACGACGCCTGGTCCACGGCCCGGATGCTCTGGTGGCAGAACCCCGTGGTCGTCCGCCTCGGCCTGGCCTCGCCCCGCTTCTGGCGCAACTGGTACGCCACCACCGTCCGATGATTGGAGAACCCCAGGTGACCCTCCTTCCCCTGCCGGACGCCGACGGCATCTACACCTTCCCCACCGACCTCCTGACCGCGCACCGGTCCTGGATGGACTCCCTGACCCGGGCGAAGGAGATCATGACGCTGACGGCGCCGCTGACCCTCGCGCCGTACTGGATCGAGCCGCGCAAGCCGTCCGGGCGGCCGGTGGTCGTCATCGAACCTCACCACGACGACTTCGTCCTGTCCGCCTCCGGGACCTTCCTCGCCCGTCCCCGACCGCTGACCGTGGTCACCGTCTTCACCCGCTCCCGCAGCGTCCACCCCTCCCTCGAAAGCACCTACAACAGCGTGGAGACGGTCTCCGGACTCCGCGACCGCGAAGCCGCCCAGTCCCTGTTGCCCCTGGGGGCGGCCCGGGTTGGCCTGGGGCACAAGGACGCCGAGAAGCCCTATCGGGCACCCGAACCCGCCCAGGTGGACCGGATCACCTCCGAACTCGCCGAGGTGCTGGACGGGATGGACGACGCAGAGCTGCTCGCCCCGGCCGCCGTCACGCGCCACCCGGACCACCTCGCCGTCCACGAGGCGACGCGCCGCCTGGGCTGCCGGTGGTTCTGGGAGGACGCCGCCTTCTGGTCCACGTACGGATTGTCAGGATGCGACCGGCAGCTGTTCCGACAGCGGGTGCGCGATGTCTTCGAACCGGAGCTGGAGGACATCACGGCCACCGTCCTGGACAAGGTGACCCTGCTGCACATGCACGGCTCGCAGATGCACCCCGCGCGGAAGATGTACCGGCCGATCCGGCACGCCCACACCGTCGCCGCCAACCTGCTGCCCGACCCGGACGGCCGTCCGCGGGGCCAGTTCGCGGAACGCTTCTACCGACTCGGGGGGTCGTGATGATCCTCGGCCTGGAAGGCCCCTCGTACGGGGGCAAGACCTCTGCCCTGGGGCGGCTGCGCCGGGTGCCGGCGATGCGGGACACGCTCTTCTTCTCCTGCTACGTGAAGTCGTTCGCGCGCCGCGAGGACATCCCCACCCCCTCCACCCGGTCGGCAGACGAGCAGGTGGAGGCGTTCATGACGTTCATGGAGATCGAGGGCAACCGCGTGGACGCAGCTCGCCGCCACGGCGGGCTGGTCGTCCTGGACCGGACCGTCGACACCCTCCTCGCCCACGCTCACGCCATGGACGAGATCTACGGCTTCGACGTCCTGCCCGAACTGACCCGTCTGGCCGAGGAGATGCCGCACCTGAGGCCGGACCATACCCTGTACCTGGACGTGACGCCCGAGCACTTACACCTGCGGCGCAAGGCCGCCGGACACCACGAGGTCGAGCCGGAGTACTTCCTCCACGATCCCGCCTTCCTCATGCAATTCCGCGACTATTTCTGCCGCCCGGCCCACCGCCCGGCGACTGCGGAGTTGGCCGTCGCCTCCGGGGACAGCGACCGGCAGGAGACGGCTGCCGTCGTGCAGGCCCTCTTCACGTACTGGGCGGGTGGCCGGTGACCCGCCCGACGGTGGTGTTCGTATGGCGACGGACCCCGCCACCGCTGCTGATCGGGGGCGCGGAGGTCTCCCAGCAGCTCCTGGCGGAAGAGTTCGTCCGGGCCGGGTGGCGGGTCGTCTACCTCGGCAGCCACGAGGCCCCCTGGAACGGGTCCGCCCAGATCGGCCACCTGCGCGCCCACCTCCAGGCCCACGGAACCGTGTGGGAGGAGGGCGACGGGGAGGTCCGCTACCGGTGGAACGGCGTCTCGTGCCGAGCCGTGCCGCAGGACAGGGTGGAAGCGACCCTGAAGGGCCTCCTGACCAAGGCCCGGCCGGATCTGGTGGTGACCTCGCAGGAACAGGCGGCCGACCTGGCCTCGCTTGCCCGCCGGTCCTCGCGGGTCGCCGGATGGCTGCACTCCGTCTCGGCCAACAGCATGGGCGTCCTCCACGGCCGACCGCACGTCGCCCTCGCCACGTCGGAGTTCGTCGCGGGACGGGCCCAGGCCCACGCCGACACGAAGGTAGTCGCCTTCTACCCGCCATTCGCGCCGGCCGAAGGCGCCGGGCCTCTCCTCGCCGCGGGGCGCGGCGCAGCCAGTCGCATCCTCGGCGGCGTGTTGATGGTCAATCCCATCCCCGCCAAGGGCGCGGCCCTCCTGCACCAGCTGATCCGCCGGTTGCCCGCCCGCCGGTTCACCCTCGTCGAGGGCTGGTGGGACACGGCTGGCGAGTTCACCGCGTACCCGAACGTGCACTGGGTGTCCCGCACCTACGCCATGGGCCCGATCTACGCCGCGAACGACCTGCTGCTCGTGCCCTCCCAGGTCGAGGACGCCTTCCCCCGGGTGATCGTGGAAGCCGGACTCCACGGCGTCCCCACGATCGGCTCGTCCCGCGGCGGCATTCCCGAGGCGGTGAGAGACGGCGGAATCATCCTCCACCCCGACGACGTGGACGCCTGGGTGCAGGCGATCGAGACGGCTGACCGGGCTGGCCTCGGCCCGAAGGCCCTCGCCGGGGCAGCGCCGCTGGTCCGGCCGTGCCTGCCCGAGCTGGCTGCCGCCGGGCTCATCCCGGCGGCAGCATCCGCCGGCTAACGGGCCGCGTAGGCGGCCTGCACCTCGTCGGCACGGTCGGTCCACCAGTTCAGCAGTGCCTCGTCCGTCAGGAACATCTCGCCGAAGGCGGGGTCCTGGCGGTCGAGGTAGAACTCCAGCTGCCAGAAGTCGGTCAGCCGCTTCCACAACAGCCGCTTCACCGCGTCGGCGAGGTCCTCCTCCGACAGATCGATCACGGACCGGTATCCGGAACAGAACGCGGCGACACGGTCGAGGTCGAAGACGCCACCGACCCCGAACTGCACCTGCGCGGTCCGCGCGACCTCCTCCCCGTACGGACGAACACCGAGCCGGTCCCAGTCCAGGACCGCCACCACCCGGCCGTCGCGGCGCAGCAGATTGCGGTACTGGAAATCGCCGTGCGTCCACCCGTAGGGCCCGGCCGGCACCTCGCCGTCCTGCCGGGCATCGGCGTACCGCGCAAGAAGGCCGCGGCGGTCGTGCAGGGCCTCGGCGGCGGCCTTGTCGAAGTCCGTCACCGGAGCGGAAGGCAAGCTGCTCAGGAGGGCAGCAGCCGCACGGTCGGCCTCGGTCACATCGCGGACCTTCGCCACTGGCGCCTGCTCCGGGACTGGGCCGGGACCATGCCGCCGCAAACCCTCGTGGAGGCGGCCCAGCAGAGCACCGAGATCGCGCACCTGGTCGAGCGGGAGATCCGTCCCTTGAAGGTGCTCGCCGTCCACCCACGGCAGGACGCAGTAGCCGTGACCACCGACTTCCGCCACGAGGTCACCGTTGGCCGCGCTCAGCGGCGCCGGCACGGGGATGCCCTCGCGAGCCAGGTCCAGGAGGACCGCAAGGTTCCTGCGGACCTTCGGCAGAGGAACATCGGTGATCTCCTTGAGCGCGAACACTCCAGCAGCGGTCACAAGCCGCCAGTTCCGGTTCATCAGGCCGTGGGCAAGGAACCGCCGATCACTCACCGCGCCCAGCCCGAACGCGTCGGACAGGCTAGGCAGCGCTGCCGTCAGAGCATCTTCTCGAGTCGTATCCGTCACCCCCAGCACGGTACGCCGACGCCGATTCGCGCACCCGAATTCGTCACCCAGATCCCCACTGAGAGTCGGAGGGAGAAGCGAGCCGAGATCGCTTCCGCCTCCAGCTCGCCTGACTCCGCCCGTGGCGGAACCGGAACAGTCCTGGCGGCCTCACTACCCTGACCGACGGACCACCCGCGGCCGCACGACGATCGGGAGACCATGACCACGCCCTCCACCGCCCGAATCGAAGACCTCCTGCAGACCGGCGTACGCGAGCAGGTCTACCCCGGCGCGGTGTGGGCGGTCGGGGACGCCGACGGCATCCGCGCGAGCGGAGCCGTCGGCCTCCTCGACCCCGACCGGCCCGACGAACCGATGCGGCTGGACACCGTCTTCGACGTGGCCAGCCTCACCAAGATCCTCGCCGTCTGGTCCACGATCGGCGCGCTCGCCGAGGAGGGCAAGCTCGACCTCCACGCCCCTCTGGGCACCTTCTGGGACGAGGTCGCCAGCCACCCCCTGGCCCGGGCCACGGCCCACCACCTCCTGACCCACACCGCGGGCCTGCCCCTGCGCGCCAACCTGAAGAACCTCTACGGCACCGACCCCCAGGACGTCCGCGACGGCGTCCTCCACGAGGCCCTCCACCGCCCGCCGGGCGAGGCCGTTGAGTACACCGACCGGGCCGCCTTGATCCTCGGCTACCTCTCAGAGCGCCTCTCGGGCGAGCCCCTGAGCCGGCTCGCCACCGCCCGCGTCTGGCACCCCCTGGGCATGACCCGCACCCGCTTCGGCCCCCTCTCCGCCGCCGAGGTGGCCCGCTCCGCCCCCACCGAGTACGACGACACCACCGGCACCCACCTCAAGGGCACCGCCCACGACTTCTCCGCCCGACTCCTGGGCGGCGTCTGCGGCATCGCCGGCACCTTCTCCGTCCTCGACGACCTCGCCCTCTTCCTCCGCCACATGCTCCAGCCCACCCCGGCCGCCTTCGGCCCCAGCTGGATCAAGGAGTCCCTCCGCATCCAAACAGGCGCCCTCACCCCCGCCCGCGGCCTCTTCTGGCACCCCGCACCGGGCGCCGAACCCGACCAGGACATCTGGGTCCACTACGGCTTCACCGGCACGGGCATGTGGATCAGCCCGACCCGGGGCCGGTGGGCCGTCCTCCTCACCAACAAGCTCCGCTTCAACCGCGACCGCGAACCCCTGACGGAGATCCGCAACGCCTTCCGCACGGCCGGGTTCGCTCCCGACGGCTCGAGACCGCAGCGCATGACCGACCGCTGAACAGGGCCGTTAGAGCTCGCTGAAACAAGTCAGGGATGGCTCAGGAGCAGCCTCTGGCCATTGCCGGTCCCATGACCGCGCAAGGCAGAGCTGGGGCGAGAACAGCGGGGTGTACGCCCATCCACGAGCGACCTACATGGGGCCTGGCCCCTGATCTTGGACGCTAGAGAGGTGGACCTTGAGGGTCCGGGAGCGGTCGTGTTGCGGTGATGAAGCATGACCAGCCGGAGGTGAAGATGATCGCGAATCAGACACGAACACCAGTCGAACATCATATGGTTCCGGCCGAAAGGCAAGAACTGCCGCCGCAAGCACGTGCAGCCACGAGCTCATCACTCAGGGCGAACAGTGAGGCTAAGAACCGTCAACACCTACTCCTCGGCCACTTCGTCCGGTGACCGTTTTCCACTCTGTCCATACCCCTGATCACCCTCATACGGTGAAGCCCGTTTTGATCCGCGTAAATGCCGTTCGCACCTGCCGATTGGCGATGCGACGGTCGTGCGGACCCAGGGGGAGGAAGCACATATATGGATCCGTTGGCATTTCCGGTCCTCGCAGGGACGCTGCTGACCGAAGCGGTCAGGTTCCTCTTCGACCGAGCGGGTGCAGTGTTGGACCGCCGAGCAGGTCGAGTGCCGATGGAGCAGCCGGAACAAGTCTCGGGGCAGGCGCAGCCCCTTCTGGTCAGCACTCCGGCGCTCACCGACGAACGGGTCGCACGCATTACCGGGGCCCACGGCGCGCTCCGCGTCTACGTGTCGCGTCCCGAGTTCCTCCACGGCGATGACACCGAGCTGAGGGAGACCCTCGGACTCCTCCGTCGGGACTTGGAGGAGGTCTACGGACGCCGCTTGCCCTTCGGCGACGAGAAGGAGGCAGACCGGCCTGGAGTGGAGGTCTCACAGCGCGCCGACTCCCTTGATGGCAAGCAAGTCGGTATGCGCGTCGGCGGCGGCATCACCGATCGTGGACGGGCGCGGATCGACCAAGAGGCCGAAACCATCGGGGAAACCGGTGAGCAGGTCGGCATCGAGGTAACAGGCACGATCGGCTGAGGCGGGGCGCGAACGTCATGAGCTTCGATCACAGCCCTGCCGAGGAACATCCGCAGCAGGCACCAACTCCGTCTCTCCTAGGCCCTGAGGAGCAAGAGGGCGAACACCCGGCATCGGTACCCCTGAAACTAGGTGCGAACAGCCTGCCCGGCCTGCCGCCGCGCCCCGCCACCCTCCCGCCGAGCAGTGTCCCTCCGGCCCCGTCGGCTCCCAAAGCGGCAGCAGCCGATGACGCCGAGCGAGCCCCTGACGACAGCCACATGCAGCGGCCCCCTGCAACGACACCCACGCGCGACGCAGTAGAGGCGGTCGGACAGGCTGCCGTGCTCCAACGGGCCTTCATCAACAACGGTGAACAAATCGGCACGAAGTACGTGTACGAGCAGACCCTCGACTCGCACGCTCCTATCTCGTCCGAATATCTGGCCGTAGTCCGCGAGGTGTACGCCGAACCCCGCGGTGTGGACCACCTGGCGCCCAGCCCCTTCAAGCAGGCCCTAGCAGCCTTGGGGGCTGAAGGCTCCGTCCTGGTCATCAGCCGCCCGCCAAACAGCAGCCGGAGCTTTACCGCCTACGCATTGTTCGCTCACCTCCTGAACGATGGCGCCATCACCGAAGTACGGCCGTTGTCCTTCGGCGGTTCGAAGCACTTCCCGACTAGGCGGCTGCCGCACGACCACGAATGCGGCTATCTTCTGGAACTCCCTCCCGATGAGGATGACTTCGTGGTCGACGCCTCTTTCGGGGGCAATCTCAACAAACTCGTCGAGCGCCTCCAGCACCGGAGGTGTCGGCTGATCGTGCTCACTCGCCCCGAACAGTGGAGGCGCATCAGCCACGGGGCACCGGACGGCGTCGCTCCGGACTTGGGCATTGTGAGGCCGCGCGGCATAGCCGAACGATGGCTGCTCGGACAGGAACCCGACTTCCCAGCACACCAGTGGCTCGATCACGCGGACATAGAGCCGCTCCTCGCCGGCCAAGCCCCGACAGACGTACTCAACCTCGTATACCTCATGCTGGAAGAGCACCGGACGTCGCAATCCGCAGTTGCAGACGCCATCGATTCGGGTCAATCACTAAGGCGTCCTCGGGACCATTCCCCACGCCGTACGCTCGCAGAGCAAGTGGCCAACGTTGCCGCCGCCCACAGCAACTGGGAAGATGCGCTATACACGTGGCACGAACCCGAGGGGCGATCCCGTACCAGCTTCGAGCGCAACTTCCTTCTGGCTGCGGCCGTTCTGCGTGGCGATCCGGTCGGGCATGTCTACGCTCGAGCCGCAAAGCTGACTGAACAGCTCGACAGCCTCAAGGTGGAGGTGGAGGGACAACGGGAACCCGGGGTCATCGCCATGACGAAGGCCATCGGAGCGGAGCGCGAGGGTGACGGCACTCTCACTTTCACCCGCCCGCACTGGGACGACGCCGCGATCGAGTACTTCTGGAACGACCGCCCCCTGGCTCGCACCACGTTCCTGAAGTGGCTCGCGCAGGCACCTGTCCCCGACCCCAGCACGAGCAAGGAAGCCCTGGAGATCACCAGTAGAGAAGGCCGACTCGCCCTAGCAGAGCGTGTGGGACAGTTCGCTCTGCGGTGGGCCGTTCGGCATCGGCGTCAGACGCCGCTCGAGCGGATAGTCGAGGAGTGGTACAAACACGGAACCACCAGGGAGCTGTGGCCTCTGGCCGTTGAAATTCTGGATTCCGCCGCGATCCACGCCGTGAGCGCGCCCTATATCCATTCCATGTTGCTCGCCTGGTCGAACCGCAGCCAGCCCCACCTTCAACGAGCCGTAGTAGACGTGTGTACAGGCGCGTTCGGCCGCCGCCATACCGCCAAAGCATTACGCCGACTCAGGAATGTGGCAGCCCAAGGTCATCCCGATGTGATCGACGCGCTGCGCGAAGCCGTGCGCGTTCTTTGGGGGGACCCCACCGTACGGCAGATGTTGTTCGGATACGTCATTGACTGGTGCAAGTCGGATACGACGAGCCAAACCGTCGGGCACCGCACATTCACCGCGTTAGCCCTTAACTCCCCACCCGAAACAGCCGGCCTTCCGCCCCTCCTCCAAGCAATGACCGAGGAGAACCGCGAAGAGGAGGACAGCTTCCGCCCCACCTTGCAGGGGCTCGTGACAGGCTGGCGCACTCTGCTACGCCAGGCTGCGGGACCGGCAGGCGAACGAGACTTGGACAAGGGCGTTTTCACGTGGCTCGACGCGGCACTGGAATCGCATGCACTCAAGTCCGCTGTCCTCGACACCCTGCGCGAAGCCGTTAACGTTCCCGGGGCCGAAGGGCCGGCCCTTCGGGAAACTCTGCGCACCTCTTCCCAGTGGTGGGTGCAGGGGCTGGACCGCCCCTACTCCTCGGAAAGGGAAAGCCTCAAACGCCAACTGTCCGCCCTGCTTGACCAAGACCTCCTCGCTCGACGACAGCAGCCGATCACTGCTCTGTCCTCGTCGGCAGGAACTCCGGTTGACGAGCCTCAGGGCAGCGCGGCGGAGGCCGACGTCGCATGAAGCGCCGAACTGTCAAGGCCTCAGGTTCTTCGACAGAAGACGAGGCCGTCTGGACGTCCGTCTTGACGGACCGTGTCAGGAGCAAGGACCCGTCGCTGTTCTTCACCACCGAGCTCCGAGTGACCTGGCGACTCTCCGGCGCCAACCAGCCGGTGAATCGGTACACAGCACCACGTCTCGCCAGGAGACACATCGAAGAGGAGGCCGAACGGTGTGACGTCCTCCGTCCAGATGCCGCCGAGCAGGACATCACCGTCGCCGTCCAAAGGAATCTTCCCCTCTCCGCAGAGGGAGTGGAGGTGGTTGCAGTGCGACTACGTGTCCGCGTGGACGACACAACACGAAGGGCTGCTCTCCGGTTGGAAGGCTTACGGCAGGAGTACGAGCGGCATGAGGAGAGAATCCGACGCGACCACGACCTGGACGAGCTGGCACGACGGCAGGTTCGAGCACGCGAGACGTTCCTCAGGGAGGAGATCCTCGCCACTCCGTCCACAGCCCGCCTCTACGGTCTGCTGGAGGGAACGTCGGAGAACTGGAATCGACTCGGCGGTCCCCCCAGCGGCAGCGACCTCGACAAGTTGGTGCGCGATATCCAGCAGTGGCAGCCAGGCCAGCGATGGGTTACAGCCGCCCAGCTGCTCCACGAGTTCGTCGTCGGCCTGAGCGAGGAAGGACGCAAGGAACTACTCGCCCTCCTCGTCGACGCTGTTCGTACCTTCGGTGATGAGCAAACGGCACACCAACTCGCCCGCCTTTCGGACGAGGCCCGATGAAGACGGCTGTTCTACGCTGGGTACTCGCCCCCGTCACCAGCACGCTCGCTCTGTGGTTGCTGCTAAGGAAGGGGCGTCGGTTGTCCTTCGACACCGCCTGGCGCCTTGCCCGGGTGATGCGTCATCCAGACGAGTTGGGGTACCGCCTCCACGGTCACCGGAACGAGGATGCGTAGTCGCAGCGGGACCAAGGTGGCGAGGTGTGAGGCCCGTTGGCCCCATGCCAGTGAAACGTCCGGGCAACATCGTCGGCCGCAGGGATCACGCGGCACCGCTCCGGGCACTCGCACCCTCTCTCGGTCCCGCGTCCACCGCTTAGTGGACCGGCCGACGCCCACGATGTGCGCCCGTGCCGACCACACTCGAAGCCGGGACCGCACCCAGAAGCACACTCTCATACCCGTTCGGTCTGGCCACCAGTGACCAGACCGATCAGACGAGGGTTTGCAGGTCATGACGACCCGCACCGGTCGCCGAGGAGTACCACCACCTCGGGACGCCAACGCCCGCAAGCTGATGACGTCCCAACGACGCCGAGACACGGCGCCGGAACTCGCGCTGCGGCGTGCCCTCCATTCCCTGGGCTTCCGCTACCGAGTGGACCTTCCCCTGCCCGGAATGCCGCGGCGCCGTGCTGACCTCACCTTCGCCAGGTGGCGAACTGCGGTCTTCGTCCAAGGGTGCTTCTGGCACGCGTGTCCGAAGCACCTCCACCACCCGAAGCACAATCGCGAATGGTGGCGACAGAAGCTCGCGGGAAACGTCCAGCGCGACGAGGAGACGGACGCTCGCCTATTGCGCATCGGGTGGCTACCACTGAGGGTCTGGGAGCATGAGAGCGTGACCGGTGCTGTCGGGCGGGTGACATCGGCCCTCGCCGCCCGCGGTCACCCACGAGCCGTTCACCTCGAAGGCCTGAAGCAAGCCCCCTTACCGGCCTTCCTTCCGCAGGCGGACGGCTCTCTCCCTTCCCCCAAGTAGCCGGCCGACTTCATCTTCCATGTCTGCCAGGTAGACCGGACTCGGACAGAAGATCGTCTTCTCGAGTCACATCCGTCACCTCCCGCACGGTACGCCCACCGCGAGTCCCGCACCAGCACTACCTCGCAGGCGGACCGCAGGTCTCCGTGGACGGATGGGTCGAGATCCGAGACCCGCCATTGTCAGTGGCAGCCCCTAGGCTCATCCCTCCAGCACGAGCAAGGGGGGCACTTGAGCACGGCGAGCAGGTTCAACACCTTCCTAAAGAACATCAAGGCGAAGGAAGAGCACCACACGGACGCTCTGACCAGCGTCAATGCCATCGCCCGCAAACTGCACGGGCACTACAGCAACGCCCAGTACACGGACGACTGGCGGATGATCGTCGGTTCGTACGGGAAGGGCACGGCGATCAGCCCGCCGCGAGACGTCGACCTGCTGTTCTTCCTGCCCACACACGAACACACCCGCTACACCGGGTACAGGTACAACGGGCAGTCAGCCCTCCTGCAGGAGATCAAAGGGCTGCTCCTCGGTCGCTACCCACGTACCGAGATCCGAGGCGACGGCCAAGTCGTGGTCGTCGAGTTCTCCACCAGGCACAGGGTGGAAGTGCTGCCCGGATGGCGCCGGCAGGGCGGCGGGATGATCGTGCCCAACACCCACAACGGGGGAAGCTGGCAGCACGTTGATCACCACGCTGAGATCGCTCACATCGCTGAATCGGACACCCGGACCAACGGCAACACCCGCAGCCTCATCCAGATGATGAAGGCCTGGCAGGACTGGTGCTCTGTCCCCATCAAGTCACTCGTCTTGGAGCTGGAAAGCGTCGCATTCCTGCAGACATGGGCCTACGCCCGCGAGTCCACGGCCTACTACGACTGGATGGTCCGCGACTTCTTCGCCGAACTGGCCAAGAAGGCCAACCATTCCCGGCTGATCCCTGGCACCAGTGAGTTCAAGCACTACGGTGACGTCTGGCTCAGCAGGGCAACCAGCGCACACGCCCGAGCAGTCAAGGCATGCCAGCTCGAATCCGAGAATCGGCACATCGAGGCCGCACTGGAGTGGCGCAAGATCTTCGGGGAGCAGTATGAGTTCTAGCCAGGGCACCGGGCACACCGCGAACGTGCAGGCGATCCGGGAAGCCTTCGGTCGCGTCGTCTACTCGCACAAGGCCCACGAGAAAGCCCGCGAGCTGGAAGCCGCCAAGGCGGACAAGGCCAAGTGGGTCAACATCACCCTCGTGACGCTGACGTCCGGGACGCTGCTCGCCTCGGTGATCACGAACAAGCAGCTTCTTCTCTACATCAGTAGTGGAGCCTCCGCCCTGGCACTGGCCTTCACCATCTTCCAGCTGAGCTTCACTCCGGAGAAGGCCGCCGAGCAGCACCGTGCCGCCGCCAAGGAGCTCTGGTACATCCGGGAGCTGTTTCTGCACCTGCTCACCGACATACAGACCGACCCGCAATCCGTGGACATACCTCGCCGCAGAGACGAGCTACTCGAGAAGCTGAACCACGTTTACCGGCTGGCGCCGGACACATCGAGTAGTGCCTACCGGGCCGCACAGCGAGCCCTGCAGATCGACGAGGACATGACTTTCAGCAGCTCAGAGATCGACCGTTTCCTCCCGGAAGGGCTTCGCGCCTCCTGATGTCCGCCACAGGTTCGGTCGCGTGGATCACGGGCGGAAGCACGAGGTGCCCACACGGCTTGCCCCTGACGTGGCGTCATGGTGAGACGGGTTCGGCCCGCACTTGGGCTGCGGACCGAACCCGGTTTCATGCCGCGCGGGTTCCTACTCGGTGCGGCCGCGTTGGGGGGCATTATTCCGGTGCTTCCGCGAGGCGGGCACCTTGCGCTGCTCGGTACGCTGGGAGCGCCGGTCGCGGTACCGCATAGCAGCCAGCCACAGGTCCCGCTTGTGCTCGGAGTCCGACGGCATAAGCACCAACGCGATGAGGATGCCGAAGGTCGCGGTGATGGTGAGGACGACGGCAACGGCCACCGCCCACCATGGGGCCCCCACGAACGCGAGCGCACCGATGGCGCCTCCGCCGCCGAGGACGGTCCCGCCCAGCATCCGTCGGCCGTTCGGACCAGGCTGGGGCAGCATGGGGGACGCAGCCCGCTGCTGAAGCGGTGAGCTCATCGAGCAGCCTCCTTGCTACGTGCCCTGCGGGCCTTGAGGGCCGGCACCTTGCGGGCTTCCTCCTCGCGGCCGCGGGCCCACTCGTGCGATCGCCCTCGCATGAGACTTGGGTTTACATTCTCCATGCCCTCATATACTGCCCGTATGGGACATTGGTCTGAGAGTCTTGTCGACGAGGCCATGAAGCTGATCGGCGGTAGCCCAGACCGCCAGGTGCTGACGGACATGCTCGTCCAGGCCGGCCGCGAGATTGATGTTCTCTCGGGCCGCAGCTTCCAGCCTCTGCGCCGAGCGACCTCAGACATAGAGCCCAACGGCTTGCCCTTCGTGGACATCCCAGACATGCAGGTCGGCTCGATGGAGCCAGGGGCGGATGCGTGGGAGGTCCCTGACCCGGTGAACGGCGAGATTGCGAACGTCCTGCAGGTCTCGCCCTTGGCCAGCCCTGTTCCCAGTGCCGCGCGTGCGGCCGAGGCACTGTGGATTGCTGGCCAACTCGCTGCCAGGACATCGCAGACGGGGCGCCTCTCGGCGGAGCATGTGCTCCACTGGCTGGGAACATCTGTGGACCACGCGCAGCGAAAAGATCTCTTTCGCCGCGTCATGGACCCCGCCAATCGCTTTTACGTCCCGATCCTTGGGGTCAGTTTCAACGGATGGTGGTTCCAAATCGCCCGGCGCCTCGTTTGGGTGACGAGCGAAACCGAGGACGACGGAAGGCTCTACGAACTGCTGCTGGACGAAGCGGGTACCAGCGGACAGATCCCGCCGCTTGCAGCCACCGAGGCTGTCCTTGTCGTGGTCCCAATGACGCGGCACCCCGCAGACTGGGCATTCACGGCACGCATCTGGACCGAGCAGGTGCAGCGTCCTGTCGATCGCCCGTGGAGGAGGCTTGCGAAGGCTATCCACGGCCACGGCATACCGACCATCACCCTCGACCCCGTCTCGACCTCTTACGAGATCGCGTGCCAGGTGGTCTTGAAGGCCTACTGGCACGGCTACATCAGGGGCAACGAGCCAGCGCTGACGAACGCCATCGCGATGGCGTACCCGCGACAGGTCGATCGCATCCGCCGTGAGACCGGTGCCCCCAACAGAGCTTCTGCAGCCGCAACACTCCTCGAACAACTGATCCACCCAGGATTCGATCCGGCGCAGGGCGCAGAGGCGACTCGTCGGTACGTGCGCCGGAAGGCGAGCATCACGGTCATGCAATACCGGAAGAGCGAGGCGCCGGACCGGTACCCGTGGACACAAGTCGGCATCAGCGAACGTCGCTACTACAAACTCCTGCCGCTGTTCGCTCAGAAGGTCAACGGCCGCTATGAGTACGACTACGACGACGTGGTGGCGCGTATGAAGGCCCACCTGAACCTCGCAGACAAGGCGCGAGAAGTACGATCAGTCGCCCTTGAAGTCCTCCGGTCGCACGGCTTCGGCGACGAAGCCGCACGCAAATGGCTACAGCGGCATACACCTGAGGAGGCCATCAATGCTTGGCCGCGTGGTCGACGTCCGTAGTGCCGGCTACAGCACCCGAGAGTCAGCCTGACGCACGGATCACGGACCCGACCAGCGGCGATCCTCCTTCCGAGACAGCCTCCGCTGGGGAGAATCTGGGGAGAAGGAAGCCCCGTTGGGGAGCGGCTGGGGAGGATCGGGCGCATCAACGGGCAGCACGGCGAAAGGGCCGGAAAGGCGGATCGCCGCAGTTCAGAGACCCTCCCCCATCGTTTTCTGCAGGTCAGCACCCCGAAGGCGAGGACTTCAAGAAGATCTCCTCGTGGGCCGCCATCCTCTTCGCACCCACCCTCGTCGGCACCATCTACGGCATGAACTTCGAGGCGATGCCCGAGCTGAGCTGGAGCTTCGGGTACCCCTTCGCGATCCTGCTGATGGCGGTGGTGTGCGTCAGCCTGTACGTCGTCTTCAAGAAGCGGGACTGGCTGTAGTCCAGGCGGACCCGTCGGCGGTCCGATTCGGCGCCGAGGGGCCGCGCTTCACAGCAGGCGTTCGGGGAGGGAGCCCGGCGGGACCGTGCGGGTGCGGGGGTGTCCGTCGGGGCCGAGGTACTCGACTTCGGCCATGGGGTCGGCCGTGACCTCGCCGATGACCGCGGCCTGGGCCCCGTACCGGTGGGCGCGCAGGGCCGCGAGGACGCCTCGGGTGTGCTCCGGGGGGACGAAGAGGCACAGGCAGCCGGCGCAGGCCGCGTCGAGGGGGGCCAGGCCGCGGGCGGCGAGGGCGACCCGCGCTTCGTACCGGACGGGCAGGGCGGCCTCGTCGACCCGCAGGGTCAGGCCCCGGGCGGCGGCGGTCTGCCGGAGCACCTCCGCCAGGCCGCCCGCGACGACGGGGCGGGCGTGGCGGATGCCGGGGGCGACGGTCCGCAGGAGGCCGGCCAGCGGCGCGCAGTCGCTGGGCACGTGGTGCTCGTAGCCGAGGCCGTCGCGCAGCGAGACCAGGTGTGCGGCGTGGCTTCCCAGGGAGCCGGTCACCACGATGGCGTCACCGGGGCGGACCGAGCCGAGCTCCAGGGGCGGGCCGCCGAGGACTCCGAAGGCGGTCGCGGTGACGAACACCCGGTCGGCCTCTCCCGCGCGGACGACCTGGGTGTCGGCGGCGGCGACCGTGACGCCCGCCTCGGCGGCGGCGGCGCGTACCGAGGCGGTGAGCCGGCGTACGAGGTCGAGCGGGAGTCCGGCCTCCAGCACGATGCCGAGGGCGATGTGGCGGGGTTCGGCGCCGGTGGCGGCGAGTTCGTTGACGGCGCCGCAGACGGCGACGCGTCCGATGTCCCCGTTGCCGAAGAAGGGCGGGTCCACCACGTAGGTCTTGGTCCTGGTGTGGAGGGCGGGCGGGGGCTCGGGGACCAGCGTCTCCGCGACGAGCGTCCCCACGCCGGTGCCGAAGCCGACCTGGGTGGAGTCTTGCTTTTGTATGTACGTCACGAAAGCCATCCCCCGATGCCCGCAGACCTTGATCGTCCCATCATCCTGCGAGGCCGGTGTCCCGTACACCCGTGCTGTGCAAGGCTTCTGATGAGGGGCCGGTAGGGGCGGGCTCAGGCCGGGCGGTCGTAGCCGCGCAGCAGGGCGACGGCGAGACCGGTGGCCAGGGCGGGGACGAGGGCGAAGCCGGCCAGCATGCCGACCTGGGCGGCGGCCGGCTGCTGGGCGGCGTGGC
The DNA here is from genome assembly GCF_040684675.1 of Streptomyces sp. NPDC089915. Lineage (NCBI taxonomy): Bacteria > Bacillati > Actinomycetota > Actinomycetes > Kitasatosporales > Streptomycetaceae > Streptomyces > Streptomyces sp. NPDC089915. The sequence continues at coordinate 124,394 of NZ_JBFBGN010000001.1, forward strand.
CGGAGCCGGAGGAGACGTACCCGGAGAGCTGGAGCACGAGGCCGTAGAGGAGGGGGCCGACGGCGACGCCGAGGCCTTCGCCGGTACTGAACAGGCCGGACAGGGATCCTGCCTGACGTTCCGTCCGGTGCGCTGGGTCGCGGGCGACGGAGTCCGGGAGCATGGCGTAGAGGAAGAGGAGCTGGCCGGCGTGGCCGGTGCCCGCCAGGGCCATGGTGGCGAGTACGGCGGCCTCGGGGAGCGCGGGGGCCGCGAGGAAGAGCAGGCAGCCGGCCGCGAACAGGGCGGAGGCGAGGGTGTGGCCGCGGCGGCCGCTCAGGCGGGACCAGAGCGGCATGGTGAGCAGGTTGGGCGCGACGAAGGCGGCGACGAGGGCGCCGACGCCGACGGAGCCGTGCAGGACGTGGCCGGCGAAGTAGGGGGCTCCGGCGAGCAGGACACCCGTGGCGACGGACTGGACGATCACGCAGCGGAGCAGGGCCGTGAAGGCGGGGTTGCGGCGGGCGGCGGCGAACTGCCGGCGCAGCCCGGACCGCACGCCGTGCGGGAGCGGGCGGGCGGTCGGGTGGGAGGTACCGGCCGTGCCGGACGGGACGGCCGTGCCGGACGGGACGGCCGCGCCGGACGGGACAGCCGCGCCGGACGGGACGGCCGTGGGCGAGGGGTCCGCCGCACCGGATGCGCCCGCCGCACCCGTTGCTCCGGCCGTGCCCCGTGCTCCAGCCGTACCCGCCGCTCCCGACGCACCCTGTGTTCCAGCCGTACCCGCCGCTCCCGCCGTACCCCGTGCTCCAGCCGTACCCGCCGTACCCGCCGTACCCCGTGCTCCAGCCGTACCCGCCACTCCCGCCGCCCCCGCCGCGCCCGCCGCACCCTGTGCTCCGGCCGTCCCGGTGAACACGCAGAGCGTGCCGAGGGCGATCACGGTGGCGCCGAAGAGCCCCACCCAGCGGTGCCCGGCGAGACCGCCGCCGCCGGCCTCGATGAGGGCGGGTCCGGCCGCCCCGGTGACGAGGGCCGCGACGCCGATGACGGCGACCCGGCCGCCGGCCAGCCGCATCCGGTCCTCGTGGCGGTCGGTGAGCTCGGCGGGCATGGCCACGTAGGGCACCAGGAAGAAGGCGAACGCGGTGGCGGTGAGCAGGTAGCCGGCCGCGGTGAACCAGGCCCCCGCAGTGCCGCCGAGGGGGCCGGCGAAGGTCAGGGCGAAGGCCAGGGCCATGGCGAGGCCGCCGGCGAGGACGTAGGGGCGGCGGGCACCCCAGCGCGTACGGGTGCGGTCGCTGGCGCGGCCGACCAGGGGGTTGAGGAACGCGTCCCAGGCCTTGGGGACGAACACGACGGCGCCCGCGAGCGCGGCCCCGACCCCCAGCGTGTCCGTCAGGTACGGGAGCAGGAGCAGGCCCGGGAGGGTGGTGAAGGTCCCGGTGACGAGGGACCCCGAGGCGTACCCGAACCGGACCCGGGCGGTCAGCGGGGCCGGTGGTGCGTACGGCGGGGCGACCCGGGTGCGCTGCCCTGTGATGGCCATCGGGGTTTCCTTCCGGCTGCGGTGCGGTGCGGTGGGACGGCGAAAGGCCCCGCCCGGGTGGGGGGTCACAGGGGCGGGGCTTTCGTACGGAAGCCTGCGCCGGCGTCCATGGACGGCGCTAAAGGGCGGGCACGAGTTGCTGCCATGCACCTTGCTGCCACCGTGACCCGGTGGCAGGCCGCTCGACCGCCGCTCCAGCATGACTGGAGAGAAGGAGAGGGACATGACAGTCGACAACGGCACGGCCCCGCCCCCCGCCGTCGGGGCCCCCGCCCTCGGCGGGAGGGTGCTCTCGGGGACCCGGCACCTGATCCACCGTCCTCCGTCGCGGGCCCACTACGCCCTCGACGCGCCCAGCCTCGGTGAGGAGAACTTCACCCTGGTCGGTGCCACCCCCGTCGCCCATCCGCTCTTCAACGACGGCCCGGCGCACTTCCACGACCTCCAGATCGCCACCGAAACCATGAGGGAGATCGGGGAGTTCGTCGGGCACCGCTACTTCGGCGTGCCCGAGGACCGGCCCGGGCTCTTCTACCGGTTCTCCCTCGACCTCACCGATCTCTCCGCCTGGCGCTCCGACGGCCGCTGTGACGGTCCACTCCCCATGGCGACCCGGATCCGCGCGCGTCCCGCGAACGTGGTCGCGGAAGTACCGCGCGGGCTCGACTTCCACCTGGAGGTGACCATCGACGACCGGCCCTGCGCCACCGGCGCCGCCGGCCTGGTCTTCCTGATGCCGAAGCTGTACCGCCGCCACCTCGAACACTCCCGGCAGGCCCTGCGCGCCGCCCCCGAGCTCGACGACGTCCCGGACGGTCCGCTGCGCCCGGCCGAGGCCGCCGAGGTGGGCCGCCGCACCCCGGAGAACATCGTCATCAGCGAACCCACCGACGCCTCGCGCGGGCACATCAGCACCTGGCTGCTGAACTCCGGGGTCAGCCCCGTGTTCACCGGCGAGGAGGGCCAGCTGTCCGGGCTGCACCTGCTGGAGGCACTGCGCCAGACCTCGTTGCTCGCCGCGGGCCGGGCGCACGGGCTCGATGCCGTCCGCAGCACCCTCGGCGGCCTCCAGGTGCACTTCCGCGGACAGGCCGAAGGCGACCTGCCGCTGCGCTGCGTGGCGGTGGCCGGGCCGCTGGGGCGCGACGCCTACGGGCGGCCGACAGTCCCGGTGACGCTCACCCTGACCCAGCGCCGCCGTGCGGTGGCCGAGGCCCGCACCTGTGTGGTGCAGGACTACTGAGCACCATGCGTTTCGCGATTCTGGGCCCGCTGGAGGTCACCGCCGGTCCCCGGCCGGCAGGGGCGGGCACCGTCGTCTCGTACACCCCTCAGGCCGCCAAACTGCGCGTCGTCCTGGGGACGTTGCTCGTGCGGGCGAACGAGGTCGTATCGGTGGAGACGCTCATCGACGAGCTCTGGCCGGACGCGCCGCCGCGCACCGCGACGACGACGCTCCAGGTCTACGTGTCCCACCTGCGCAAGACGCTCCAGAGCACCGACCCGGACCACGGCCGGGAGGCGCTGGTCACCCGGCGCCCCGGATATCTGCTGCGGGTCGACGGGGACGTGCTCGACACGACGGCCTTCGAGGAGCTGACCCGGCGCGGTCACCAGGCCCTGGCCAACGGGGACTTCGCCACCGCGGCCGGGCTGCAGCGGCGCGCGCTCGCGCTGTGGCGGGGGCCGGTGCTGTCCGATACTCCGCACGGGCCGGTGCTGGAGGGGGCGGCCGTTCGGCTCGGCGAGGCACGGATCAGCGCGCTGGACGAACGCGTCCGGGCGGAGCTGAACCTCGGGCTGCACCGTGAACTCATCGCTGAACTCCAGGAGTTGGTGGCCGAGCATCGGATGCACGAGGAGTTCCACACCCATCTGATGCTGGCGCTGTACCGGTGCGGGCGCCAGGCGGAGGCACTGCGGGTGTTCACCCTGCTGCGCCGGACCCTGGTGGAGGAGCTGGGCATAGAGCCGGGTCCGGCATCCCGCGAGCTCCAGCGGCGCATCCTGGAGGGCGACCCGGAGCTGTCGCGGCCCGGGACGCGGGCGGAGGGCACGGCCGCCCTCCGGAGGACGGCGGCCGGGGCCGGCCCGGCCCCGGCGCCCGGCGCACCCGGCGGACACGTCCGGGACGCGGAGCGGGGGGCGGGCGCGGCCGGGCGAGCGGACGGCCCCGCCCGGCGGCTCGCGCTGCCCGATTCCGATCCCCTCTTCACCGGCCGCGCCGAGGAACTCAACGAGCTGGAAGGCCGGTTGAGGGACGGCGCCGCGACGGGCAGCCTGATCGCGGCCGTGACGGGCATGCCGGGCACGGGCAAGACGGCGCTGGCCGTCGAGGCCGCGCACCGTGTCGCGGACGCCTTCCCCGGCGGGCGGTTCTTCCTCGACCTGAGGCCCGGTCCCGCCGGACCGCCGCCGTCCGGGGCGCAGGCCCTGGAGTGGCTGCCGGGCGCGACGGGCGGCCGGGTGGGCTCCGGCGGGCCGGTCCTGCTGGTGCTGGACCACGTCACCGCCGAGACGCAGGTGCGGCCCCTGCTCGCCGCCGCGCCGGGGGCGGTCGTCCTGCTCACCGCGGGCCGGCTGCCCGCCGGGCTGCCGGGGCTGCGCCCGGTGGTGCTCGGGCCGTGGCACCCGGACCGGGCATCGCGGCTGGCCGGGCTGTTCACCGTACGGGGTGGTCCCCGGCCCGGGGATGCCCCGGCCTGCGACCCGGAGGCCGTCGCGGAGACGGCGGAGCTGTGCGGGCGGCTGCCGCTGGCCGTGCGGGCCGCGGCGGCCCGGCTCGCGGCCCGGCCGCACTGGAGCGCCGCCGACCTGGCGGAGCGGCTGCGTGACGAGCGCGGGCGGCTCGACGCCCTGCGCACCGGTGACGTGGACGTACGGGCGCGCCTGTACGAGGCGTACGCGGCGGCCCCCCCGGCCGAGCGGAGCGCGTTCCGGCTGCTGGGCGTGCTGCCGCCGGGCCGGTTCGGGGCCCGGCAGGCGGCGGCCGCGCTGGCGGTGACCGAGGCGCGGGCCGCCCGGACTCTGGAGGCCCTGGCCGACGAACGGCTGGTGGAGCTGGACCGGGAGGGCTGCCGGCTGCCGGAGCTGTTGCGGCTGCTGGCGGCGGAGCTGCTGGAACAGGAGGATCCGCCGGAGGTGGCGCGGGCCGCGGCCGAGCGGGTGTGCCGGGCGTACGCGGACGGTGTGGCGGAGCCCGGCCGGGTCGCGGACGCGGAGGCGGCCGGTCTCGTACGGCTGGCGCGGACCGCCCACGAGGCCGGTCTGTGGGAGCTGACCGTACGGCTGGCGGATGCCCTCGGCGGGTGGGTGCGGGACGATCGCGAGGCCGCGTACACGCTGGCCCTGGATGCCGCGACGCGGTGCGCGGACGCTGCGGCGCAGGCGCGGATGCTGCGTTCGCTGGGCGATCTGGCCTGGCAGCACCGGCGGCTGGAGCGGGCCCGGGAGCTGTTCGGGCACGCGCTGGAGCTGGCCCGGGAGGCGGGTGACGAGGAGGAGGCGGGGCGCGCCCTGGTGGGCCTGGCGGAGCTGCGGCTGGACGCGGGGGCCCCGGCGCAGGCGGCGGCGCTGCTGGAGCCGGCCCTCGCCGCGCTGTCGGGGCCGGGGCGGGCGCGCGGCCGGTTCGAGGCGAGCCGTGCGCGGGCGCTGCTGGCGCTGGCGCAGGGGGAGCCGGAGGCGGCCCGGAGCTGGTTCGGCGAGTGCCTGGAGCTGGCGGGGGCGTTGCGCGACCACCGGCTGGAGGTGTACGCGCGGCGTTCGCTGCGGGCGCTGTGCGAGCCCTCCGCCGTGCGTGCGGGGCGGCCGGTGGAGATCCGGCCGGGGCTCTGGCGGCTCCGCCCGGCCGGTGTGCCCGTATGACCGGGGGCCGGGCCGTCCCCTTCGGGTCCCGCCGGGTCCGGAGGACGGGCCCGGGGGCCTGTCCGGCCATGCGGGCCGGATCAGGCCGCGCCGGGCGGGCCGGCGCCGGCGCCGGCGGGAACGGTCGGACAGGCCCTGACCCCTGGAACCCCCGGCGCGGGCCCGCGCCGGGCCTACCTCTGACGTACGGAGAACCATGTCGCTGCCGACGGGCCTGATGAAGGAGCTGATCGGGCGTGAGCTCGAAGCCGCCGTGCTGCGCGAGCGGTTGCGGGATCCGGCGGTGCGGCTGCTCACGCTGACCGGGCGGGCCGGGGTGGGCAAGAGCGCGCTGGCCGCCGAGGTGGTGCGGGAGACCGCCGGGGAGTTCGCCCGGGTGGAGGTGGCCGACGTCGCGGCGGATGCGGCGCGCTCGGGCGCCGGCTTCACGCTGCCCGTGCTGCCGGAGGGGCCGGGCCGGGTCCTGCTCGTGCTGGACGGCTGCGATCACGAGGCGCGTCCCGTCGCCGCGGCGGCCGCCGGGGCGCTGGCCGCCGACGCGCGCGTGGTGGTGCTGGCCACCGCCCTGGAGCCGCTCGGGGTGTACGGGGAACAGCTGCTGCCGCTGGGGCCGTTGCCGCTGCCCGCGCCCGGGTCGCGGGAGGCCGCGGATCCGGAGGAGCTGCGGGAGGTGGCGTCGGTCGCGCTGTTCGTGCGGCGGGCCCGGGACGCCGATCCCTCGTTCGCCCTGACCCTGGAGAACGCGGAGGCCGTGGCGGAGCTCTGCACCCTGCTGGGCGGTCTGCCGCTGGCCCTTGAGCTGGCGGCGGGGCGGCTGCGGCTCTATCCGCCGCACCTGCTGGCCGCCCGGCTGCGGGGCCGTACGACGACCCTGTCGGGCGGGCCTGCGAACGCGCCCGCGCGCCACCGTTCACTGGCCGCGCTCGCGGAGTGGAGCTGCCGCGGCCTGGACCCTCGCGCACGCGCCCTGCTGCGGCGGCTCAGCGTGTACGAACCGGGGTTCGGCCTGGCCGCGGCGGGGCCGGAGGCGGAGGCGGGCGTCGAGGTGCTGCTGGACCGGGGCCTGGTCGTGGTGGTGGGCGAGGAGCGGGGGGAGCTGCGGCTGGCGGTTCCCGAGCCCTTGCGTTCCCACGGTCGTGCGGAGCTGGCGGAATCGGGCGGGGAGGGGGCGGCGCTCTTCGCGCACGCGGAGCGCTACCGGCAGCTGGTGGCCGCCGCGCTGCCCGGGCTCGCCGGGACGCGGCAGGCCCGGCATCTGCGGGAGTCGGCGGCCGAGGCGCCGAACGTGCTCGCCGCGCTGCGGCGGCTGTGCGCCCAGGGGGACGGCGAGGCGGCGGCCGCCATGGTGCTGGGGTGCCGGGTGCCGTGGCTGGCGCAGGGGCGGCTGCGGGAGGGTCTGGAGTGGTGCGACGAGGTCGCCGAGCCGGCCGGGCCGCCGCTCCCGGAGGCGCTGCGGGCCCGGATCGCCGACATGTCGGGGGTCTTCGCGCTGGCGCTGGGCGACCCGCAGGAGGCGGTGCGCCGTCACCGGCGCGCGCTCGCCCTCGGCAAGACCGTGGGAGACCGGCGGCAGAACGCCCTCGCCTCCGCCCATCTCGGGGCGGCCCTGCTGCGGGCCGGGGACGCGCCGGGCGCGCGGGCGGTGCTGGTGACGGCGGTGAGCGCGCTGGAGGCCATGGGCGTCTCGGGCGGCGCCGCCTCGGCGGCGGCCTCGCTCGCGGAGGTGCTGCGCGCCGACGGTGACCGGCGCAAGGCGCTGGAGCTGCTGGAGCGCTCCGAGGAGGCGTTCCGGCGGATCCGGGACGGGCGCGGGCTGGCGGGCACGCTGCGGATCTCGGCGGCGCTGGCCCTGGAGGGCGACGAGCCGGACCGGGCGGACGCGGCGCTGCGGGAGGCCCTGCGGCTGTACGAGGCCATCGGCGAGCGGACGGAACTTCCCGGGCTGCTGGAGGAGTTCGCCCTCCTGCTGCTGCGGACCGCACCTGCCCAGCGGCCACGGACGGTGCGGCTGCTGGCCGCGGCCGACACCCTGCGCGGCCGGACGGGCGCCGAGGTGGCGGACGAGTGGCGTTCGGAGGCCGAGCGGGCCCGTACGGAGCTCAGCGGGCGGCTGGACTGGACGGATTTCGCGGTGGCCTGGGCGGAGGGGGTGCGGATGAGCGCCGCGACGTCGGTGGCGGAGGCACTGTCGGCACCGGGGCCCTCGCGCCGTCCCGCGGTGTCGGCGGCGGCGGAGGCGCAGTCGCTGACGCCCCGGCAGGTGCAGGTGGCCCTGCTGGTCGCCGAGGGATTGACGAACCGTCACATTGCGGCCCGGCTGGACATTTCCGAGTGGACGGTGGTCAACCACGTGCGTCAGGTGATGCGCCGCCTCGGGTGCAGTTCGCGGGTCCAGGTCGCCGGGGCGGTGGGCCGATGGGCCTGACCGACGCCACCTCGCGCGCCGCGGCGCTCCGGTCGGGCCCCACGCCCGCCCGGCCGATGGACGTCTTCCCGCCCGAGGAGGTCGCGGCCCGGTTCCGGGACGCCGGCTGGTGGCGCCCGGAGACCTTCCTGGACGACCTGCACCGTACGGCCGCCGCCGCTCCGGACCGGCCCGCGATCGTCTCCGAGCGGGCGCACCGGCCGGCCGCGCTGCGCCGGGTCACGCTGAGCTACGCGCAGCTGGCCGCGTACGTCGAGCGGTTCGGCGCCGCGCTGGCCTCGCTCGGGGTCGGGCCCGGCGACCCGGTGGCCTTCCAGCTGCCCAACTGGTGGGAGACCGCCGCGCTCACGCTCGCGTGCATGCGGGCCGGCGCCGTCGCGGTGCCCGTGCTGGCGACCGTACGCTCCCACGGGCTGCAGCGGATCCTCGACAGCACCCGGGCCCGGGTGTGCGTGGTGCCCGACGCGTGGGAGGGCTTCGCGCACGCCGAGGCGCTCGCGGACCTGGCCCCCCGGCTCCCCTGGCTGCGGCACCGGGTGGTCATCGGGGACGCCGCCGCGACCGGCGCGGTGGATTTCGCGGAGTACTTCCGGCGCACTCCGCACGAACGCACCGGGGCGGGCCGCATGAGCAGGCCGCGCACCGGGCAGGCGGACCGTCCCGCGCTGCTGGTCAGCGTCATGGGGCTGCGGGACGCCTACACCTCGGTGCTGCACTCCCCCAACACCCTGTACGCCAACGTCAGCACCCAGCACGAGCCCGACGGGCCGGGACGGCGCCCCGGGGAGGTCTTCCTCAGCACCCTGCCGCTGACCTCCCTGGCCTCGTTGATCTACACGCTGTACTGGCCGCTCGCGGTCGGCGGGACCGGGGTCTACCAGGACCTGTGGGATCCGGGCCGGTGCCTGGACCTGATGGCGGCGGCCGGAGTCGACCAGGTCAACGCCGAACCCGCCTACCTGTCCGAGCTGCTCACCACGCAGCGCCGCCGCCCCCGGGACCTCGACCGGCTGCGGCTCGTGCTCTCGGGCGGGCGCACCAGCACCCCCGAGCCGCTCGCCGACGAGCTCCGCGAGGTCTTCGGCGTCCCCGTGCAGTCCGTCTGGGGCGCGCCCGAGCTGGGCATGGGCACGCTCTCCGGCGACATCGCGCACGGCCGGGACGGCGTGAGCCCGCTGCTGGGCCTCGACGTGTCCGCCGAGCGGGGGACCTCGGCGCTGACCGTGCGCGGCCCCTCGGTCTGCCTGGCCACCTGGCGGCACGGCACCCCGGCGCCCCGGGCGACCTGGGAGCACGACGGGGGGCGGCTGAGCACGGGGGACCTGGCGTCGGCCGACGGGCACGGCGGGATCCGGGTGCTGGCCCGGGCGGGCGAGCGGACGGGTGCCATCTTCATGGTGCCGGTCGCCGAGGTCGAGGAGCGGCTGCTGACGCACCCCCGGGTGCAGGAGGCGGCCGTCGTCGCCTACACCGACCCCGAGCACGGGGAGCTGCCGTGCGCCGTGGTGGTGCCGAGCGCCGGGATCCGGCCGCCGGGACCGGCCGAGCTGCGGGAGCACCTCTGCGCCCGGGGCGTCGCGGAGGCCTTCCTGCCCACCCGGCTGGAGATCGTCGGCGCCCTGCCGCGCGACGAGCGGGGCCAGGTGCGCCGGGACGCCCTGCGCGCCTGGGTCTCACGGCTGCGCCCGGGAGGCCCGCGTCCGGCACCCGACACGGCGTGAGGCGGGCCGGGGGCGTGGCGGGCCGGGCCGGTGGGCGGGCCGTGGCCGCGCCGCGGGACTGCGGTCCGAGGGCCGGGCCCCGGGGTGACCCGGGCCGGTCGTACCCGGTTCAGCGTTCGCAGCCGGCCACCCGGCGGGCGAAGTCGGCGAGTTCGGTGCGCCAGCGGGGGGCGATCGGCGCGTCGGCCACCGCCGCGTCCGCGCGCACGAGGAGCTCGGCGATGGTCTCCTCGGCGCCGGCCCGCGCCCGCTCGTCGAAGAACACCTCGCGCAGGAACTGGGCGTCGCCCCCGAAGCCGGGACCGCCGCGCAGGAAGCCCCGGATCCGCCAGGCGCCGTGCAGGGCGCGGGCATACTCCTCGTAGGCCTCGCCCAGATCATCGCGGCCGGCCAGCGCGGCGCCGATCAGCAGCGCGTGGCGCAGGCCGTACCAGCCCGCCCCGCAGCCGCTGCCGCAGTCGGAGACGCACTGGCCCGGCCAGGCGTCCTTGAGGTACTCGGTCGCGGCGGCGGCCTCGGCGTGCGCGCCGATCGCCCGCTCGGTGCGCAGCTCGTCCCACAACTGCCAGGCGTCGTGGGGAAGACGGACCGCGAGCCGGTCGCCGTAGGCGAGGGCGAGATCCCCCGCGAGGACGGCGGTGCCCTCGCCGAACCGGCGGGGCTCGCCACGCCAGCCGTTGCGCTCGTGCTCGGCCGCGTGGCTGATGTGCAGGGTCGGGATGCCGCGCCGCAGCGGGGCGTTGTCCCGGACGTCCTCGCGGATCATCAGGCAGGTGTCGAGGAGTTCGAGCGCGGCGGCCGCGGAGACGGCGTCCTCGCCGTCCGGGTCACCGCCCGCGGCGAGGTACCCGGTGAGGCAGATGACCGGGTGCGCCCGTTCGGCACCCGTCTGGACCAGTTCGGCGACCCCGGCCACCAGGACGGCGCTGCGGGGATCCGCGGTGCGCCGGCTGCGGTGCTCCTCGGCCAGGAGCCGGGCGAGCCGTTCCTCGACCCGGTCGAGCATGGCGTCGCGCACCTGCCCCGGCGTCTCCGTGCGCCACGGCTGGTGGTGTGTCGGTGTCGTCATGGTGCCCTCCCTGGTGGGCTACGGCCTCATGACCGACTCTCGCCCATCCCGCTCAAGCGGTCCATCGAAGATCGCTCAAGGCCGCGAACCGGGGGGCGGCGGAGCTCCGGGGCGCCAGTTGTCTGCCAGGGGAGGCCGGGTGCGGGGCGGGTTTGCCATGACCTTGCCATGCCCGCACCCGCCCGCCCCGGCCGCGCCCGCCCGCGGCGCGTTCGGCCGGGGCGGGGCGGGCGGGGCGGGCGGGTGCGGCTCAGACGAGCTCGGTCACCCCCAGGTGGAAGTCGGCCGGCCGGGACTGCCGGCCGGGGATGTCGAGCTTGCGGTAGACCCGGGTCAGGTGCTGCTCGACGGTGCTGACGGTGATGTAGAGCTTCTGCGCGATCTCGCGGTTGGTGTGTCCGTGCACCGCGAGCAGGGCGACGCGCTTCTCCGAGTCGCTGAGGCTCGCCACGAGGTCGGCGTCCGGTGCGTCGGTCTCCTCGCCGGGGCCGGGGCCGTCGCCGGTGCGCCCCGGGAGGATCTTGACGCAGAGCGCCTCGGCTCCGCACTCCTTGGCCACGTGCCAGGCCCGGCGGTTGACCATGGCCGCGCGGGCCGGTTCGCCCAGTTCGCGCAGGACCTGGCCGAAGTCGGTCATGGCGCGGGCCAGTTCGTACTGGTCGCCCGAGCGGTGCAGGTCGTCGACGGCCTTGGCCAGCATCGCCTGGCGTTCCCTCGGCTCGCACAGCGAGGCGCGCAGCCGCAGCGACATGCCGCGCACCCAGGGGTCGGCGGCGTCGCGGGTGGTGAGCTGGTCCGCGAGGAACCGCTCCGCCTGGTGCGTCTCGCCGAGGCGGATCAGGGCCTCGGCGGCGTCGGCCCGCCAGGGCAGGACCCTGGGCCGGTCGAGGCCCCAGCGCTTCATGTGGCGGCCGATGTCGAGGAAGTCGCCCAGGGCGGCGTGGAAGCGGCTCGTCGCCAGCGCGTGGTGGCCGCGGGCGCGGAGGTAGCCGAGTCCGTGGATGCTGCCGGCCAGGTTCGCGGGGACGGGCCGGCTCAGGACGGCCGCCGCCTCCTCGGGGCGGCCCATGGCGGTGAAGGCCCGCACCAGCGTGCCCGCGACTCCGCTCAACTGGATGCTGCCGCCGCGCTCGGGTACGGCCCGCAGGGCTCCCTCGGCCGTTTCCGCGGCGCCGGTGAGGTCCCCCTTGCGCAGCCGTGCCTCCGCGAGCAGGCCGGCGAACACGGCCTGCCAGCCGGTGGCGCCGCGCTGCTGCGCCTGCCGGACGAACAGCTCGCACCAGGGCAGGGCCCGGGTGGCGCCTTCGAGGTGGAGCAGGGTGCGCAGCGCCTGGACGACGGGTTCCACGGTGCCCTCGGCGAGGGTGGCGCCGCGCAGGAACAGTTCGGCGGCGTGGGCGGCCGCGCCTTCCTCCGGTTCCGTGGGGAGCGCCCACAGGGCAGCGGAGTGCACGGCGGTGCGTGCGGAGCGGCCGGCCGGACCGGCCGGGGGCCGGCCGAGGGCGCCGGGGCGGCCCGGGGCGGCCCACTGGGGGAACGCGGAGAGGCCGTCCAGGGGGTCGTCCCCGGGGATGTCGCCGGGCCGGCGGTCGTGGCCCGGGCGCCGTCCGTCGCCGGCGGCCAGGCGTTCGAGTACGTCCGCGGACTCGTCGATGCGGCCCTGGGCGGCGAGGACGCGGGCGAGTGGGCCGAGGGTGTGCGGGCTGAGCTTTCCCTCGGCGAGGCCGGCCAGGGGTTCCACGAGGTGGCGTTCGGCGGCGGCGGGGTCGGTGCGGGCCGCGACGGCGCTGAGCCGGACGCTGACCTCGGCCCGCCGGGCGTCGTCGGGGCAGGCCTCGTGGGCGAGTTGGAGGAGGGCGGCGGCCTCGGCGAGGACGCCGTCGGCGAGGTACTGGTCGGCGGCGGAGCGCAGCACGGGCAGGGCCCAGTCCTCGCGGGTGTGCCGGGCGGCCAGGAGCTGCCGTGCCACCTCGGTGTCGGGGGCACCCGACGCGCGGGCCAGCAGGGCGGCTTCGTGGTGCAGGGACGCCCGGGCCGCGGGGTTCATCCGGTCCAGCACGGTGTCGCGGGCCGCGGGGTGACGGAAGCCGCGCGGGCCGTCGAGCAGGCCTGCCGCGTCCAGGGCCGCGACGGCGCGGGCGGCGGCGGTCTCGGTGGTGCCGCTCAGCCTGGCGATGTGCGCGGGGCTCGCCAGGGCGCCGAGTACGGCGATCGCCTCGGCCAGTTCGGTGCTGGCGGGGCCGCAGCGGTGCAGGCAGGCGAGTACCGCCTGGGTGTAGGCGTCGCCGGGGTGGATCTGCGGGTCCTGGAGCAGGGCGCGCAGCAGCAGCGGGTTGCCGCCGCTGGCCCGGTGCAGGCGTGCGGCTTCGGCCTCGGGGCGGTCCGGGAGCATGGCGCGGATGGCTTCGGGGCCGAAGCGTTCCAGGCACAGCCGCACGAAGTGGGGCAGCCGCAGGAGTTCGGTGCGGAAGAGCGGGTCGTCGCTGCGTTCGTGGACGGACTCGGCGACCACCAGCAGGATCCGTGCCTGCCGGGCGCCCCGGGCGAGGTGCAGCAGGTAGCGGCTGGAGAGCTCGTCCACGTGGTGCAGGTCGTCGACGCAGATGACCACCGGTGCGGTGGTGCTCAGTTCGCGGACGGCCGCGGCGAAGAGCTGCATGGCCTCGACGCGTCCGGCGTCGGGCTCCGGCGGCGGGGCGGGCAGGGAGCCGGGCGGGGAACCGGCGGTCAACTGACGCAGTACGCCCAGCGGATGGACGCCTTCGGCAACGGTCCCCATACCGCGCAGTACGACGAACCCGCGGGAATCGGCATGTCCGGCAACGGTTTCGAGGAATTCGCTCTTTCCGCATCCGACGGCGCCTTCAATGAGCAGTAATCCGGCGTTTCCGGCCGCGCAGCCGTCGAGCTGAGCGTGGGCAACGGATAGTTCCTCGGCACGTCGGAACAGCACCATAAGAGTCCCCCAGTGTCCCCGATCCGCACGTTCGGCGAATTGAACGAAATCGAATACAGGACGAATTGAGCAATGCTAGAGCGAGAATTCATGCTCAGTGTAGGCCGGGGCCGGGAGCCTCACGGTGTCCGGAAGCTGCCAGGCAGCAATCCCCGCGGCGGGGGCCCGGGGAGCTCAGCCGGGGAAGATCAGGCGGGGCACGTTGCGCGGGTGTCCGGGGGTGCGCCACTCGCGGGGGTAGCCGACGGAGACCTCCTCGAAGCGCACGCCGTCGTGCCAGGTGGTGCGGGGGATGTGGAGGTGTCCGTAGACGACGGCCGCGGCCCGGAACCGGACGTGCCAGTCGGCGGTCAGCTCGGTCCCGCACCACTGGGCGAACTCGGGGTGGCGCAGGATCCGGGTGGGGCTGCGCACCAGCGGGAAGTGGTTGACCAGGACGGTGCGCAGCTCGGGGTCGCCGGCGGCCAGCCGCTGTTCGGTGGCGGCGACCCGGGCCCGGCACCAGGCCTCGCGCGTGGGGTACGGGTCGGGGTGCAGCATGAACTCGTCGCTGCACACCACCCCTGCCTCGTAGGCCTGTTCGAGGGCCTGCTCCTTGGTGGCCGCGGCGGGGGTGCGGAAGGTGTAGTCGTAGAGCAGGAAGAGGGGGGCGACGACGAGGGGGCCGCCGGGGCCCGCCCAGACGGGGTACGGGTCCTCGGGGGTGTGGACGCCGAGGGAGCGGCAGATCTCGACGAGCCGCCGGTAGCGGGCCTCGCCGCGCAGGGGGTGGGGGTCGTCGCGCAGGGTCCACAGGTCGTGGTTCCCGGGGGCCCAGACCACGGTCGCGTATCGCCTGGTGAGCCGGTCAAGCACCCATTCCAGATCGTCCGGCGACTCTCCGACGTCCCCGGCGACGACGATCCAGTCGGCGGGGCTGTCGGGATAGAGCTCCTCGACGATCTTGCGGTTCTCGGGGAATGCGACATGGAGATCGCTGATGCCCATGAGGTTTCCGTGCGGCATTCCCCGAGATTGCACGGCTTCAGCAGCACCGAACACCCCTGCCCTCCCCTCAATCGCCCGGCACTCCGGCTCCGCGTGCGGTGACGGGGGCCTCCGCGGCCGGCCCATGACAGGGGTATGGCAATGCCCCCGGGGACCCTGACAGCGACCCGGCAGGGGGCGGGCGGAGGGGCCCTCGGATGACAGTCCCCTGGCGGCGCGGGCGCCTTCCGGGGCCCGATCGGGTCGGGCGGAGCTCTCGCCGCTGGCCGTGGCGGCGGGGCGACGGCAGCGTGGGACGTGTCAGACCGACACCCCCACCGACACTCCGACCAGAGGGAATGCCGTGCTCACGAAGCTCCTGCCGGCGACTGTCGCCACCGCCGAGGCCACCGCCGACCCGGCCGACGTCTTCCTCTACCCCGAGGAGGAAGCCTTGATCAGCAGCGCCGTCCCCAAGCGGCGCCTGGAGTTCGGCACCGTCCGCTGGTGCGCCCGGCGGGCGATGGAGTCGCTGGGGCTGCCTCCGGCCGCGGTCGTGCCGGGGCACCGGGGTGCCCCGCAGTGGGCGCCGTCGGTCGTGGGGTCGATGACGCACTGCGCCGGCTTCCGGGGAGTGGCGCTGGCCCGCTCCGCGGACTTCGCGGCGGTCGGGATCGACGCGGAGACCAACACCGTCCTGCCCGAGGGGGTGCTGGAGTCGATCGCGCTGCCGCGTGAACTGCGCCGGACGCGGGAGCTGGCACGGGCAGAGCCGGAGATCGCCTGGGACCGGCTGCTGTTCAGCATCAAGGAGGCCGTCTACAAGACGTGGTTCCCGCTCACGGGGCAGGAGCTGGACTTCACCGACGCCCTGGTCGGCATCGACGCGACGCAGGAGACCTTCCACGCCCGGCTGCTGCCGGACCCGGGGAGCCTGTCCCCCGCCGGGCCCACCTCGTTCAGCGGGCGCTGGTCGGCGCGGGACGGGGTGCTGCTGAGCGCGATCGCGGTGCCGGCGGCGCGCCCGGTCGCCGCGGGAGCCCGGGAACGGCGAAGCGCCCCCCGCGTCGTTCACGCGGGGAGCGCTCGCTGACCGGGACTACCGGCGGTGGCGGGTCATCCCCACTGATCGTCCCGCAGGACCGCGGTGACGCCGTCGGCGCCGCCCTGCCCGGCGATGCCGAAGGACAGGCTTGACGCGCTGGTCTCTACCGCTGCCCCGGACATGAACTGCGCCCCCATGATGGCCAAAACTATACCGGCGAGTACAGTCAAGCAGATCGAAAAGAATTTGCCGGAAATTGCCCTCACGTCATCCCCCAGTCGACGGCCAGATTCCACATCGCCGCACCCCTTCGCCCGGATTTTCCGGCTTTGGTGCGCCTCGGTGATGGGAATAGAGTGCTTGATATCGATCATTCGCGCCAAGGGCCGCACGCTGGCGTAAAGTTACGTGGCAGCAATTACATCGATCAGTGGGGGCTGACATGTTCGCAGGGGAGGGCTCGGATTCGGGCTTCGCAGAGCTGGACGACGTCAGTGCCACCGCGTACGGACTGGCGGTCGAATCGGGCCGGTTCGTCCGCGAGCACATCGCCGAGCAACTGTCCCTCTCCGAGGCGGAGATCGCCCGGGTGGAGCAGGTGCTGTGCGGCGTCCGGCTGTTGCAGTCCATGCCGGGCAACCCGTCCGAACTGACCCCGGTGACACCGGATGTGGCGGCCGCGTCGCTGGTCGCGCCGGCCGAACGGCACATCCGCGATCTCCAACAGGCCGTCACCGACGTACGGGCCAAGCTGCTCGCCCTCACCCCGCTGTACTTCGAGGGGCGCAGGCTGCGCAACCGGCTGGAGGCCTTCGACATCATCACGGACGTCCCCCGGATCCAGGCGATGCTCAATCACCTGACCCAGAACTGCAACAGCGAGATGCTCACCGTCCAACCGGGCGGTGCCCGCCCCGCCGATCTCCTCGCCAACGCCCGGCAGGCGGCGCTGTCGACCCTCGCGCGCGGGGTGCGGATCCGGACCATCTACCAGCACACCGCGCGCAACGACCTGCCCACGCGCTCCTACGTCCGCGACGTCACCCACCACGGCGCCGAGATCCGCACCGCCGACGAGGTCATCGACCGGCTCATCATCTACGACCGTGAGGTCGCCTTCCTGCCAGAACGTTCCTGCGGCGAGCGCGCCCCCGGCGCGGCGATCGTGCGCGAGCCGACCCTGGTGGCGTTCCTGTGCTCGGTCTTCGAGTACCTGTGGGACGGCGCGTCCCCGTACGTCGTGGAGAGCCAGCGGTCCGCGGCCTCCTCCGACGAGCTCAGATGGTCGATCATCCGGCTGATGGCCAACGGCTACAAGGACGAGATGGTCGCCCGCCGGCTCGGCATGTCGGTGCGCACCTGCCGCCGGCACATCGCCGACATCACCGAGGAACTGGAGGCCACCAGCCGGTTCCAGGCGGGCTACAACGCCGCGCGGCGGGAGATGCAGTCCGGCGGGGTGCTCCCGCCGATCGGCTGACCGGGCCGGGGACCCGGTGACGGCCCCGCGCGCCCGCTCCCGCCGGGCCGTCACCAGCCGGTGTCGCCGTCGAGCGCCTCGGTGATCGCGTCCACGCAGTCCTGGTCGAGCATCGTCGTGACGTGGGCGTCCTGGAGGCGGCCGAAGCCCGCGTCGTACACGGCGGCGCTGATCACGTAGCCGCCGTCCAGCGGGAAGGTCCGGAAGATCCACTCGTCTCCGGTGCCCGCCGTGCCGTCCGGCCGCTGGACGCGTACGGGCCTGCCGTCCGGGCCGAAGCCGAACTCGGTGAACCGGAACTGCATGCCCTGCCCGATGGCCTTGCTGTACGCCTCCTTGAGCGTCCACAGCCGCACCAGCGCCCCGTTGCGCTCCTCCTGCGGCATCCCGGAGAGCAGCACCGACTCGTACGGGGTGCAGATGTGCCGGCCGAGGCCGCCGTTGTACATCTCGCGGTCGGCGCGCTCGGCGTCCACGCCGATCAGGCCGCAGGTGGTCAGGCCGACCAGCAGCAGGTCCTCGGTGTGGCTGAGGCTGATGTCGATCTGGTCGCAGCCGCGCAGGTAGGGGCGCCCGGTCGGCCCGTAGGCCAGCTCCAGGTCTGCGGGATCGCTGGCCAGCACGGCGCCGGCCGCGTACTTCAGCAGCGCCCGGGAGGCGATGTAGCGGCCGCGGACGTCGGCGTGGGTCAGGTCGAGGTAGCGCGTCCAGTCCCGGCCGAGCAGCTCGCGCAGCCCGTCACCGGACGGCAGACCGGGCTCCAGGTCCTCGAGCCACGCGTAGACCAGGGCCGTTCCATGGGTGGCGAGGTCCTCCCGGACCCGGTCCCACGACTCTCCCCCGGCGGCCACGGCGACGGGTTCGCCGAGCGGAGGGCCGAGCGTGGGGCTGCCCGGGGCGGTCATCCGTACTCCTTCACGAGGGTGTGGACGTCGCGGAGGCTGTGCGCCTCCAGCAGACGGTGCACCGGCACCCGGTGGCCGGACTCCTCCAGGAGCGCCACCAGCCGGAGCAGGTTGAGGGAATCCCAGCCGGGCAGGTCCACCAGTGCGGTGTCCGCGCCCGCCGGGCCGTCGAGGTGCAGGCCGAGGTCTTCGCGGACCATGCTCAGGAACCCGTCGACGCTATCGAGACTCATCCGCCGGCCTTCTCCCCAGGGTTTCGGTGATGCGCACGTGTGCGGGAACGACCGGCACCCGTGCCAGATCATGGTGGAACTCCACCGCGCCCCCGGGTCCCGCCGGAGCCGAGGACGGTGCGAAGCCGCAGGACGGGTAGAGGTCGCGGACGCGCCCGTTGCGCGCGGTGGGTGTGTAGCGGCCCGTCACGGCGGACAGCCCGCGGTCGTGCCGCGCGTGCTCCAGCAGCAGGGCGAGGCAGGCCTGTTCGACGCCGCGGCCGAGCACCCGGCAGCTGAGCCACATGTTGTCCAGCCGCAGCACGCCGTCGCCGATCGTGCCCAGTACCGCTCCGACCAGCCCGTTGTCGCCGAACCGGTCGGCACTGCGGGCGGCGAGCAGCAGCCGGCCGGGGCGGTCCGCGAGGGCGGCCACCTCCGACTCGGCGAGGCCGCCTCCGGTCAGGTTGAACTGGTTGGTGCGCAAGGTGAGCTGGGAGACCCGGGCGAACTCGTGGGGCCGCGGCGGGCCGAGGCCCACGGTGACCTCCAGGGCGCGCAGGAACTCCTCGTGCGAGCCGGAGTTCTCGTGCAGGGCGCGGCGTTCGCGCTGGCGGTGGTACTCGCCGGTCCTGGCCCGGTCCTCGTCGGTGAGGCTCAGGGTGTCGAACCAGCCGTCCGCGAGCAGCCGGGTCACGTGCAGCGCGGGTTCCCCGTCGAGCGGCACGACGGCCGCCGCGGGCGCGCCGAGGCGTACCTGGGCCCGCTCGGCGGGCGAGTCGTCGGCGAAGACGAGGGCGTCGGTCCCGATGTCCAGCTGCCGGGCGATGTCCGCGAGATTGCCGTCCTTGGGGCGCCAGTTGGCGTTGATCCGGACGAAGTCGTCCTCGCGCAGCAGCAGGTCGGGGTGGTTGCGGAGGGTCTCGCGGACGGTCCCCTCGTCGTTCTTGCTGCTGACCGCGAGGAGCACGCCCTGGGAGCCGAGCTGTTTCACGCACCGCTGTAAGGCGCCGAAGGCCTCGCCGCGCAGGGTGCCGGCCGCCGCGATGCCGTCGGGGCCGTCGTCACCGAGCACGCCGTCCCACAGGGTGTTGTCGAGGTCGAGCACCAGGCACTTGCGGATCCGGCCCCGCAGGGCCCGTGCCAGGTGGGCGACTTCGCGGGCGTACGCCGCGAGGAGTTCCGCGCCGAGCTGGACCTTCGCGTAGCGGGCCAGGCGGGGGTCGGTGACCGGGCCGCCCGCGCCGATGAGGGGATCGAGGTCGATGACCACCAGCCGGGGCGCGGACTCGGTCAGGCGCAGCAGGCGGGCGTTGAACTCCCGCCACACGGCGCCGAGCCGGGCCCGGGAGCGGTGGTCGACGAGCTGGTGGCTGTAGGTGCGGGGCAGCGGGACGGTGTTGAGCACGAGGGTGGCGGGGACCGCGTCGGCCATGGCGGCGCACCGGTTCAGCGCCGCCGCCGCGGCCGTTTCCACGTCCTCGGGCCGCCAGACCGCCGGGACCTGCGAGAACAGGGTTTCGGCGTCGAGCAGGCAGAGGGTGAGGTCGGGCTCGGCGGTGCGCAGGGCGCTGCCGGGGTCGGTGAGGTCGCGCAGGAAGGTGCCGTACTCGCCCACGACGGGCCTCACCAGCATCCCGTGGCGGGCGAGTTCGCCGGTGAGGGGGGCGACGACCTGGCCCACGGTGGACTGGCCGGTGACGGCGACCGTCACGACGGGCGTGCCGGGGTGGTGTCCGAGCACGGCGTCGGGGTCGAGTCCGGCGAGCAGCCGGCCCGCCCCGGCGGCCGGCCCTTCGGCTCCGGTGCGGGCGCCGGCCGGGTCGTCCTCCTCGGCGAGCAGGGCCGGCACCTGGTCGTAGGCCTTCTCCAGCAGCCCCTGCGCGCGTAGTTCGCGCAGCCGTTCCAGTCCCGTGGTCATCGCCGCCTCACACCTTCTCCAGCGCGAACCCGGCCCTGATCCAGCGGCTGGATTCCACGCACAGGGCGATCGCCCGCGATCCGGTGGTGAACTCGGGCAGCAGTCTGTCGAGTTGCAGGAAGGGCAGCGCGTTGCCGGTGTTGCCGGTCTCGGAGACGCAGGAGATCTCGCGGGCCGGGGTGGCGGGGAGCCGTTCCATGATCCGGGCGGTCATCCGCTCGGAGAGCTGGGGCGGCAGCAGGAAGCCGAGGTCGGCGAGGTCCCAGCCGAGGCCGCCGAGCAGTTCCCAGAGGATCTCGGCGGAGATCGGCGGGACCTGTTCCTCGATGGCCTTGTAGTCCTCGGCGAGCATCCGCCGGTCCGAGTGGCGGTCGGTGGTGCCGTACCAGTCCAGGACCTGGCCGGGCCGGCGCCCCTGGCCGGTCCAGGAGTTCAGCACCGAGCGGATGGCGATCCGTTCGCCCTCGGGTTCGTCGGTGAGGACCGCGGCCCCGGCTCCGTCCCCGAACAGGACGTAGTTGACCAGTTCCTCGGTGGGCATGCGGGCGGTGTCGCCGCGGGGACCCAGGAAGCGGTGGGTGACGTCCCCGCCGAGGACCAGTCCCGCCCGGCGGCCGCCGAGGATCAGGGTGCGGCCGAGGTCGAGGGCCTGGACGGCGCCGGAACAGCCCGCCTGGATCTGGAAGACGGGCAGGTGGCTCAGGCCCAGCCGGTCGGCCACGTCGGTGGCGGTGGTCGGCAGCAGCAGGTCGGGGGTGGCGGTCGCGAGGACCACGAACTCGATGTCGGCGGGGCCGAGGCCCGAGGCGTGCAGGGCCTGGGCGCCGGCTTCGGCGCACAGGTCGGCGAGGGTGCCGCGGACCTCGCCGGTGACCGGGTCCCAGCCGAAGTGCCGGGTCCTGGTGCCGACGAAGATGTCGATCCACTCCTCGCTGACCCCGAGCAGCTTGCCGAGCGCGGCGTTGTCCACCGCGTCGCCGGGCAGCGCGGTGCCGGTCGCGGCGATGTAGACCGTGTCTCCCCCGCTCATGCCGACCTCACCATGATGACCTCGCCGAGGAACTCGGCGAGCGTGCCGACGGAACACAGGGCGGGCAGCAACTGCTGGACGGAGACCTCGCCGACCCGGGGCAGCCGGGCTTCGACGCGGTTCTTGAGCTGCATGATCATCACCGAGTCGAAGCCGAGGTCCTCGTGGAAGCGGGCCTCGCGCACCACGCGCTCGCGGGGGTAGCCGCCGACCTCGGTGACGGCCTCGACCACGGCGAGCAGCACGGGGTCGTCGGCGGCGCGGCCGCAGGCACCGGGCGCGGAGCCGGCACGGTCCTCGTCGGCCGGGGAGGGTACGGCCCGCAGGGGGGCGGGGGCGGGGGGGGGGGGGGGCGCGGGCTGCTGCGGGGCGGCGTGGGGCGGCTGCCGGTGCCCGTAGCGGTGCGCGGTGGAGAAGACGTACGGGGGCAGGGGCTCGGCCACCCGGTGCCCGGGTGCGTACAGCTCCTCCCAGAACGGGTCGAGCCCGCAGCGGTGGAGCGCCGCGAGGGTGTCGGCGAGGTCCCGGCCGCTCGCGTCCTCGCCCGGGGCGGGGTGCAGGAACTCCACGCCGGGGGCGCGGCCGCCGCGGGCGGCGATCTGGAGCAGCTGGCTGCGCGGGCCGATCTCGATCAGGTGGGTGGGGGCGATGTCCGAGACGAGCGCCCCCAGCGCGGTGTCCATGAGCACGGGCTCCTCGATCTGGTCCGCCCAGTAGTCGGCGTCCATGGGTTCGTGGCGCAGCATCCGGCCGTACCGGGTCGAGGCCAGGGGTACGGCGGGCGGTGCGCAGCGCACGGCCGCGGTACGCAGCTCCGCGGCGGCCGGGGCCAGCAGGGGTGAGTGGAAGGCGTGGGCGACGGGCAGCCGCCGGACCCGTACGCCGCGGGCGGTGAGGTCCTTGGTGATCCGGGCGAGCGCGTCGAGCGGGCCGGACAGGACGGTGTCGGCGGGACCGTTGAGCGCGGCCACCACCGTGCCGGGCTCCCGGGCCCGCATCTCGGCGAGGTCGTCGGGGCCGGCGGCCACCGCGATCATTCCGCCGCCCCGGGGCAGGTCGCTCATCAGCTCCCCGCGCCGGACCACCAGCCGGGCCGCCTCGTCGAGGCCGAGGGCTCCGGCGGTGACGGCCGCCGCGTACTCGCCGAGGCTGTGGCCGAGTACGGCGGCCGGGGTGACGCCGAGGGTGGTGAGGGTGCGGGCGAGGGCGTAGCCGACGGCGAACAGGGCCGGCTGGGCGAACTCGGAGCGGTGGACGCGCTCGTCCCCGCCGAGGATCAGTTCGCGCACGGAGGTGCCCAGGTACGGGGCGAGGGCCGCGTCGGCCTCGTCCAGGTGGCGGCGGTAGGCCGGGGATTCGCGGTGCAGCCGGGCCGTCATGCCGGGGTGTTCGGTGCCCTGGCCGGTGAACAGGAAGGCGACGACGGGACGCCCCCAGGGCCGGGCGGCACCCGCCGCGGTCTCCGGCCGTTCGGCCGCCTCCCGCAGGGCGTCCGCCAGTTCGCCGGTGTCGCGCACGGTGACGGCGAACCGGTGCGGCAGGCCGGTCTTGACGCGGTTGCTGCTCCAGCACAGCGCGGCGGCGCCGCCGCGCGGGCGCCGGGCCACCGCTTCGGCCTGCGCGGCCAGGTTGCGGCGCAGCGCGTCGGGGGTGTCGCCGGTGACGGTGAAGACGCCGACGGCGTCCCGGGCGGGGGCGGTGCGGGCGCCCGCGGCGAGCGGGGTGCGGGGGGCCGTGGCGAGGAGGGCGTGGGCGTTGGTGCCGCCCATGCCGAAGCTGCTGACGCCGGCGAGGCTTTCCCCGCGCGGCAGCCGCATCGGGGACTTGAGCAGTCGCAGCCCGCGTTCGCCGAGCCGCAGCCGGGGGTTCTCGCGGTCGGCGAAGAGGCTGGCGGGGACGATGCGGTGGTGCAGGGCGAGGGCGGTCTTGATGAGACCGGCGATGCCCGCCGCGCCCTCGGTGTGGCCGAGGTTGCCCTTGACGGAGCCGATCGCGCAGGGGGTGTCGCGGGGGACGCCGTGCACCGCGCCGAGCGCCGCGCACTCGATGGCGTCGCCGAGCACGGTCCCGGTACCGTGCGCCTCCACGAAGGCGACCCGGTCCGGGGTGACGCCGGCCCGGCGGTACGCGGAGCCCAGCACCCGCTGCTGCGACCAGCGGTTGGGGGCGATGACGCCGTTGCTGCGGCCGTCCTGGTTGACGGCGCTGCCGCGCAGGACGGCGTAGATCCGCTGCCCGTCGGCGAGCGCGTCCTCCAGGCGGCGCAGGACGACCAGGCCGACACCGTCGCTGCGGCCGATGCCGTCGGCGTCCGCGCTGAACGGCTTGCAGCGGCCGTCGGGCGCGGCCAGGCCGAGCTGTTCGTAGACCAGGCCCAGCGAAGGCGACAGGACGATGTTGGCCCCGCCGGCCAGGGCGGTGTCGCACTCCCCGGTGAGCAGGGAGGAGGCGGCGAGGTGGACGGCGACGAGGGACGAAGAGCAGGCGGTGTCGACGGCCAGGCTCGGGCCGGTGAAGTTGAAGTGGTACGAGATCCGGTTGGCGGCCATGCCGGCGCTGCTGCCGGCACCGAGCAGCGGGGTGACGCGCGCGAGGTCGCTCATGGTGAGCCGCCCCCACTCGCCGCCCATCACGCCGACGAACACGCCGGTCTCGGTGCCCGCGAGTTCCCCGGGGGCACGGCCGGAGTCCTCCAGGGCCCGCCAGGCGCAGGGCAGCAGCAGCCGGTGGTGCGGGTCCATCGCGGCGGCCTCGCGCGGGGTGACGGAGAAGAAGTCGCTGTCGAAGACATCGGCGTCGTCGATGAAGCCGCCGTTGCCGCAGACGGCGGGGAACTCCCGGGCCTCCCAGCGCTGCGCGGGGACCGGGCCGGTGCCCGCCCCGCCGCGCATCAGCAGGTCCCAGTACGCCTGCACGCCCGCCGCCCCGGGAAACGCGCAGTCGATCCCGACGATGGCGATGTCCCCCATCAGCGCGGGTCCCGCGCGGGCGCCAGGGCGTCGGCCAGGGCGTCGTCGGTGACGGTGCCGGCCGGGGCGGCGGCGGGGAGCACCTGTTCCAGGTGGCGCACGAGGGCCTCGACCGTCGGGTGGTCCCAGAGCAGCGTCGGCTCCACCTCCAGGTCGAACTCCTCCTCCAGGTCGCCGCACAGGCTCAGGGCCGCGACGGAGTCCATGCCGTACTCGGCGAGGGGCACGGTGGGGTCGATGCTCTCGGGCGTCCGGCGCAGGTACAGGGACAGGCGCGCCGCCAGCCACTCGTGCGGCGCGGCGGCGCCGACGGCGGTGGCCCGGCTGGTGGGAACGGTCATCGTGGGGCTCCTTCAGTGCGTGTCTGCCGGTGGTCGGACCGGGATGCCGGTCACCCCGGGATGGGGGTGGCGTAGAGGTCGTAGCTGATCTGGGTGCTGAAGCGGAGCTGGACCTCGTGCCGGATCCGTGTCTCGCACTCCGGCGGCAGGTCGGCGACGCGGGTGCCCAGCCGCCGGGCGATCCGGTGCAGTGCGGCGGCGGCCCAGGACGGGTCGGCCAGGAAGGGGTCGGGGCCGTAGCGGGCCTGGTCCCACAGGCCGAGCACGGCGGCCGCGGCGAGCAGCAGCGCGTAGCGGTCCATGAGCGCGAACTTCGCGGGCTGCGCGGTGGCCGCCGCACCGGCCGCCTCCAGCCGCAGCACCCTGCGCCGTACGTCGCGCAGCTCCTCGACCAGCTGCCCGGCGAGGGTCCGCAGGGCGCGTTCCACGGGGCCGCTGCCCTCGATGCCCGCGCAGACGACGAGCATCGACGCGGTGAGGGAGTCCCGCCCGCACGCGAGGCTGAGCCGGTCGGTGCGCAGCTCGGGCAGTTCCCCGCGCAGCCGGAACAGGCCGGCCGGCGCCTCGTCCTCGATGAACCAGGAGCTGCGGGCCAGCCGCGGCATCTGCGGGATGACCGTGGCCTGGCAGGCGACCGTTCC
Source organism: Streptomyces sp. NPDC089915 (assembly GCF_040684675.1). Taxonomy (NCBI): domain Bacteria; kingdom Bacillati; phylum Actinomycetota; class Actinomycetes; order Kitasatosporales; family Streptomycetaceae; genus Streptomyces; species Streptomyces sp. NPDC089915. The sequence goes on from NZ_JBFBGN010000001.1 coordinate 149,470, forward strand.
GGCGTGGCCGAGGCTGAGCACGGGGACGTCCCGGACGTGTTTCTGGAAGATGCCGAGGGTGCCCTCGCGGGTGTAGAAGCCTGAGCCGAGGACGATCGACAGGTCGTACATGGTTTCGGTGAGCACCCGCGGCAGCAGGTACTTGAGCGCCGCCGAGTAGACGCTGGTCTCGGCGGGCAGCAGGTGCAGGGCCCGGGTGGCGACGACGGCGAGGCTGTCGTAGAGCAGCAGGTTGACGAAGGCGTTGGTCAGGGCGGCCCCGGTGCGGCCGTCGATGCCCCGGCCCTGCCAGCCGCCGGAGTTCTCCCGGTCGAAGCGGACCGCGGTGCGCAGGCTGGTGTCGAGCGCGGCGACGGCCGTCGCGGAGATCACCGTACGGCTGATCTGGAAGGACCGCAGGGCGGTCTCGATGCCGCTGCCCTCCTCGCCCAGCAGGGCGGTCTCGGGCACGGGAGAGTCGGCGAACTCCACCCCGGCCCATCGGCAGCCGCGCAGCCCGACGTGGGTGCGGCGGGCCGTCACGGTGGTGCGGGCGTCCGTCAGCTGCTCGGAGTCCAGCAGGACCACCGAGTGGCTGCGGCTGCCCGCGACGGGGTCGGTCCGGCAGAACAGCACCAGCGCCCCGGCCCGTTCCAGGTTGTTGACCATCGGCTTGCCGCCGCTGATCAGGTAGCCGCGGGGGCTGCGGCGGGCGGTGATCTGGCTGCGCACGTAGTCGTTGCTGTGGGCGGTCTCGTGCTGCGCGATGGCGGCCTTGCCGCCGCCGCGCAGCAGCGCGGCGAGCCAGTGCCGCTGGCGGGAGCTCCCGGCGGCCCACACGTCGGAGGCCGCCATGAAGGTGGTCATGCCGTGGCCCATGGCGAGGCCCACGTCGCGGCGGAGCACGGGACGCATGATCCGCACGAGGGTGTCCATGCCGTCGAGCCGGCCGCCGAGGGAGCGGGGCACGTACTCGTCGGTGATCCCGAACTCGTCGAGCAGCGCCTCCCCCGCGGCGAAGGGCACGGCGGCCCGGTCGGCTTCCAGCAGCGCGGTGTAGCCGACGGGGTTGGCCGGGTCGGAGGGGTCGCCGAGGAGCGCTTCCAGCTCGGCGACCCGTGCCCGTACCTCGGTCTCGCACTGCTGCACCACCGCCGGGTCACCGAGCAGCGACGTCACCAACGCCTTCCTCCGTCGGCTCCTTCCGGCCGCAGGAGGTCTTCGCCGAACAGCACGTCGTCCGCCCGGGCCAGGGCCCATACGTCGGGGGTGAGCACCTCGTACTCACCGCGGACCACGCCGTCGAGGAAGAGCTTGCGCATCAGGGTGCGCTGCACCTTGCCGCTGCTGGTGCGGCGGACGGTGCCGGGCCGGACCAGCAGGACGTTGCCCGCGGGGACCTCGAACTCCTTGCCGATCAGCGCCTGGATCCGCTGGGCCACGGTGCGCAGTTCGGCGGAGCCCGCGCCGCGGACCTCCTGGATGAGCACGAGGTGCTCGCGTCCGGCGTCGACGGAGAACGCGGCGCCGACGCCGAAGGTCAGGGCGGGGCTGACGGTGCGGGCCGCCCATTCGATGTCCTGCGGGTAGACGTTGCGGCCGTTGATGATGATGACTTCCTTGAGCCGGCCGGTGACGTACAGCTCGCCGTCGTCGAACATGCCGAGGTCGCCGGTGCGCAGGAAGTTGCTCTCCTCGTCGTTGAGGCAGGCGCGGAAGGTGCGGATGGTCTCCGTGGGCCGCTTCCAGTAGCCGCGGGCGACGCCGTAGCCGCGCACCCAGATCTCCCCGACCGTGCCGGGCGGCAGTTCCTGGTGGGTCAGCGGGTCGACGATGCGCACTTCGGCGTCGACGGGCCTGCCGCAGCCGATGAGGGTCTGGAACCGCTCGTCCGTGCCCGCACCGACGACCCGGTCGCGTTCGAGGGCGCTCTTGTCGAAGTCCTTGCGGACGTGCGGGGTGCCGGGGGTGCCGCCGGAGACGACCAGGGTCGCCTCGGCCAGCCCGTAGCAGGGGCGCAGGGCCTCGGGGCGGAATCCGGCGGGGGCGAAGCGCTCGGCGAACTCGTCGAGGCTCTCGGGGCGGACCGGTTCGGCGCCGTTGAGGGCCAGGCGCCAGCGGGACAGGTCGAGTTCGGCGATCTGCTCGTCCTTGACCCGGCGTACGCACAGGTCGTAGCAGAAGTTCGGGCCGCCGCCGACGGTGACTCCGTACGCGTCGATGGCCTGGAGCCAGCGCAGCGGACGGCGGACGAAGGAGAGCGGGGTGACCTGGACGCTGAGGCTGCCGAGCCAGATCGGGTGCAGCAGGTGCGCGACGAGGCCCATGTCGTGGAAGTACGGCAGCCAGCTGCCGAAGCGGTCCTCGCGGGTGGTCCGCAGGAGCTTCTGCAGGGCCGTCTGGTTGGCCAGCAGGTTGCGGTGGGTGACGGTCACGCCGCGGGGTTCGGAGACCGAGCCGGAGGTGTACTGGAGGAAGACGAGGTCGTCCTGGCGTGCGCTGACCGGCTGCCAGTCGGCGGCGTCGCCGGTGCCGGGGGCGTCGCTGACCACGCAGGCCGTGTCGGACCGGGAGTTGCGGGCGAGCCAGAGCGCGACCTCGGGGGCGACGGCCGTCTCGGTGAGGACCACCCTCGCGCCGGTGTCCTGCAGGACGGCGGTGGTGCGGTTGAGCCGCTTGTCGCGGCCCGCCTCGCCCGGCGGCGGCACGGGGACCGCGACGACGCCGGCGTAGAGGCAGCCGGCGAAGGCCTTGAGGAACTCGACGGTCGAGGAGTACACGAGCAGCACGGGCTGCTCCGTGACCTGGTACTCCTGGAGGCAGGCGGCTATCCGTCTGGCCTCCCGGTCGAGTTCCCCGTACGTGAGGTGGTCGGCCACCACCCCGGCGGCCGTGTCGCGGAGGAAGATGTGCACATCCTCGTCGGCGAGTTCCGCTGCCCGGGCACGGAGCAGTTCGGTGAAGGTGGCGAAGCGTGAATCTGACATCCGCGGCATCCCCTCGCGTCTGCGGGCCCGTGGATTGGCGGACCTCGTCTTCGCGCCGATCGTCCCCGGACGCCCTTAAGGGGCGCTTGCGCGCCTTCCGATTCAGGGGGCGGCAGGGGTGCTCGGCGCCCGGGAACGCGACGACGCTCGGTTCATGGACACCAACACCGACACCGGGCGCGAGGCCGGGGACCCGCGGTCCTCGGCGATCGTCTTCCCCGGGATGCAGCCGACCGCCTTTTCCGAAGTCGCCAGGTTCATGCTGGTCAACCCGTACGCGCGCGAGCTGTACGCGATCGCCGACGAGGTGCTCGGCTACCGGCTGGCCGACCGCTACCAGCAGACGGAGGGCGACTACTCGCTCTACGGGCAGATCTCGTTCGTGGTGAACTGCCTCGCCCTGGCCCGCTGGGCGGGCGACCGGCTGGACATCGCCCCCGCCTTCGTGACGGGGCCCAGCTTCGGCGCGCGCGCCGCGGCGGTGCACTCCGGGGTCCTGGAGTTCCCCGACGCGGTGCGGATGACCGCCCGGCTGGCCACCGTGATGGACGAGTACTTCCGGCGGGAGCACCCGGCCCTGGTGACCCAGTCGATCGCGCGGGTGCCGCAGGAGAAGGTGGCACTGCTGCGCGCGGAGCTCGACGAGCGCGGCGAGTGGAACGACGTCTCCTGCGTGGTCGACGAGGACTTCACGATGCTGACCGTCCACGAGTCCGTACTGGACTGGCTCCAGCGCCGGATCCGGTCGCTGGGCGGGATGTCGATGTACACGATGAAGCCCCCCATGCACTCGTATCTCTTCGAGGGGCTGCGCGACCAGGTGGCGGCGGAGGTCTTCGACGGGCTGACCTGGTCCGATCCCCGGCTTCCGGTGGTCGCCGACCAGGACGGCCGGTTCGTGACCACCGGCGAGGGGGTGCGCGGGATGCTGCTGGACGGGTTCGTCCGCACGGTGCGCTGGCCGGACGTGGTGGCCTCGCTGGCCGGGGCCGGGGTGGAGCGGCTGTACGTGTCCGGGCAGGACGGGTTGTTCACGCGGGTGGCCTGCACCACGCGGGCGTTCGAGGTGGTACCGGTGACGCCGAGGTCGGCGATGCGTCCCCTGCGGCGCCGGCCGCCGGTGGGCGCGGCCGCCTGAGATCCGCCTCCCGAACGGCCCGAGGGGCCGGTGCCTCGCGGCGCCGGCCCCTCGGTGTCGTGTGGTGCGGCGGGCGCTACCTGCCGTCCACCGTGAAGGCGTAGAAGGTGCCGGAGGTCAGGTTGCCGGTGGTGCCGGCGCCCTGGCTGAACCGGGCGTAGCCGTTGCCCCAGTAGACGGTGCCGTCGACCACCGCGGGGCCCGCGTTGGAGGAGTACGGCGCGTCGAACTCCCACAGGTACGCGCCGGTGGCGGCGTCCAGGGCGTACATGGCGCCGCTGGTGGACCCGCCGAACACGACGCCGTTCGCGGCGGTCAGGGCGCCCCAGGCGAAACCGTCGGTCTTGTCGGCGACCTGCCACAGGACCTTGCCGGTCTGCGGGTCGAGCGCGGCGAAGGAACTGCGGGTGGTGGTCGTGGTGGCGCCGGCCAGGGTGTACGGGATGCGGAAGAAGTTGGCCTCGGCGACGTAGATCCGCTTGTCGTCGTTGGCCGTGCCCCACTCGATGCCGCCGATGTGGCCTCCGGGGCCCGCGGCCGCGCTCCAGACGACGTCGCCGGTGGTGGCGTCCATCAGCCAGTACTCGCCGCTCTTCTCGCCGGCGCCGATCACCTTGCGGTAGCGGCCGTCGGCGGCCTTGATCGTGAACAGGTGGGCGCCGTCGCCGAAGTCGTAGTCGTTGCCGGGGTTCGGCGGGCAGTTGTTGGGCGGGAAGCCGGGGATGCAGCCGGTGTTCCAGGCGTCGAAGCGTCCGGAGCCGGTGTGCCACTTGATGCGGCCGGTGGTCATGTCGAGGGCGAGCACGGAGTCGACGTAGTCGTCGGGCGCCAGGCACTGGCCGGGCTTGCCGCCGGCGGTCTGGCAGTCGCTGGCCTCCTTCGGCACCGTGTAGTTGTTGCCGGTGGTGAAGTACACGGTGTTGGTGGCCGGGTCCAGGGCCGGGGTTCCCCAGACGGCCACGCCGCTGTAGCCGCCGGTCTTGCCGCCGTTGTCCGGGACGGTGTACTGGCGCCACAGCAGCGCGCCGGTGGCGGCGTCGATGGCGTTCACGCTGCCGCGGAAGGTGCAGCAGGGGTAGGCGGGGTCGAGGGCGCCCTCGGACTCGCGGGAGGAGACGCCCTGGTAGATCACGCCGTCGTGGACGACGGGCGACTGGGTGAGGACGGCCTTGTACTGGGAGTCGATCTGCCGGCTCCACACCAGGGCGCCGGTGTTCGCGTCGACCGAGATCAGGTTGGCCTTGGTCCAGTCGGCGATGTAGACCCTGCCGCCCACCACGGTCGGACTGGAACGGGAGACCGAGTCGGCGACGCCGGTGTACTCGGAGACCTTGTGCGACCAGATCTGCCGGCCGGTCTTGGCGTCGACCTTGTGCAGGTAGCCGCCCCAGTCGGGGAAGTACACCGCGCCGCCGGTCACGGCCGGGGTGGCGGACACGTCGCCGTGCGTGGTGAACGTCCACTTGGGCTTGAGGCGGCCGACGTTCCGCTTGTTGATCGTGTCTTCCTGCGGGTTGGACCGGCTGTTGCGGATGTCGTGGCCGCCGGTGGACCAGGACGCCCCGCCGTAGGCGCTGCCCGGCTGGGCGGTGACGAGGGTGGCGGTCAGGGCGGCTACGGCCAGCAGGGCGAATCTGCGGACCGCTCCCTGCCGGGGCCAGAATCTTCTGTGCATGGCGACTTCTTCTTCCGGGGTCGTGACGGATTGCGGTGGGGGAGGTTCAGGGGACCGGCACGGGGACGGGCGCCGGCACCTGCGCGGGCTTGCCGTGCAGTGCGGTGGCCCGGGCGGTGAGCGCCAGCCGGTCGGTCTTCTTGTTCGTGTTGAGCGGGAACTCGTCCAGCCGGTGGTAGTGGCGCGGGATCAGCTGCGCCGGCAGCACTCCGGCCAGGTCGCGGTGGAACTCCTGCGGCGAGCGCTGCTCCCCGAGGTAGAAGGTGACGAGTTCGGTGCTGTTGGCGACGGGGACGCCGACCACCACCGCGCCGGTGACCGGTGAGGCGTCCCGCAGGGCGTGTTCGACCTCGGCGAGTTCGACGCGGTAGCCCTGGACCTGCACCTGCGAGTCGGTGCGACCCAGGTAGACCAGCTCGCCGCCGGCCAGCCGGCGGACCCGGTCGCCGGTGCGGTACCACCGGACCCCGTCGCGCTCCAGGTACTTGCCGCGGCCGTCCTCGGGGTCGAGGTAGCCGGCCGACAGCTGGGGTCCGGCGAGCCACAGTTCGCCCTCGTCCCCGGCGTCCTCACCGTGCTCGTCGAGGAGCAGCTCGGCGTGGCCGTCGTGCAGCAGGCCGAGGGGGACGACGCCGTTGACGCCCAGCCGGGTGGACTCCTCGGGCGACCAGCGGTGGCGGTGGGTGGTGATGGTCATCTCGGTGGGGCCGTAGACGTTGATCACCGCCGAGTTCGGGGCGGCCCGCTGCCAGGCGTCGGTGTCCTGGAACTGGAGGGCCTCCCCGCCGAAGTAGGTCCAGCGCAGGGAGGGCATGCTGCCGGGCACCAGACGCCCGGTCCGGCGGGACAGCGAGATGACGCTGGGCGCCGAGAACCAGACGGTGATTCCGTGCTCCGCCACGAAGCCGGGCAGGTCGCGGTAGGCGTGCGGGGAGACGGAGACCAGCGGCGCGCCCACCGCCCAGGCGCACCACAGGTCGGATACGGCCGAGTCCCAGTTGAGGTTGGCGGCCTGGGAGAAGACGTCGGCGGCGGTGAAGTCGTACCAGGAGTCCATCAGCGCGAAGTAGTGCGCCATGTTGCCGTGGGTGAGCCGGACGCCCTTGGGGCGGCCGGTGGAGCCCGAGGTGAACAGGACGTACGCCACGTCTTCGGGGGCGGCGGACCGGGGCGCCGGGAGGGCGCTCGCGGGACCGGTCCGGACCGGGACCAGGCCCAGGGCGGCGAGTGTCCCCGTCTCCTCGGCGGCCATGTGCGGGGCGAGCACCGGAAGGCCGGCGAGCGCCGAGAGTTCCGCCGGGAGGGCGCCCCGGTCCGCGCCGAGGAGGGCGGCCCCCTCCTCGTCCACGATCAGCGCGGAGACCTCCGCCGCGGCCAGCATCGAGGCGATCTTGCCGGCGGGGAAGTCGGCCAGCAGGGGGACCGCGGGCAGACCGGCGTACAGGCTCGCCAGGATGGCGACGTACGAGGTGAGGCTGCGGCCGGCGACGATCCCGACGGCCTTGGGCGGGCCGCCGGGGGCGCAGAGCAGCGCGCCCGCCCAGGCGAGGGCCTGCCGGTGGGCCGTCGTGTAGTCGACGGTCTCCTTCCCGACGCGCACCGCCACCTGGTGCGGCGAGCGCTCCAGGCCGCGCAGGAAACGGGCGTGCAGCGCGGTCGGCGCGATTGGTTCCATTACCGCTCCTTCTCGCCGGAATTACCGGCAAGCTCTCGTCAGAAAAAATCGAAGGAGTTCCCTGTATGCGCCGGACGCGCATTTCTGGGACGCATTGACACACACGGACGGCAGCAGCATCATTCCCGTATGCCAGAACTCACGAATCACACCTGGGACGAGGCTTTCGAGTCCGTCGTCCGTCCGTTCCTGCCCTATCTCTCCGCCGAGGAGAAGCTGGCCGGGGATTCCCAACTCCGCGAGTTGGGCCTGGACTCCATGGGTACGGTCGAGCTGCTCGCCGCCCTGGAAGGCGCTTATGACGTCCGCTTTCTGGACGATGCGCTGAAGCTGGAGAATTTCGCCAGCCCGGATATCCTCTGGCGTACGCTGATGACCGAGACCGAGTCCTCTGCGTGACCATAGAAACCCCCGGCCGGCCCGACGAGGACATGAAATCCGAGTCGGGCCGCTTTCTTTTGCGCCGGGAGCGGGACCGGGAATTCGTCAGGGGACGAGCTGCTGGAAACCGTCCTCGATCCGGTCGAGCAGTAAACGGATGTGCGGCAGGGCGACCGGGTCCGCGGCGTCGAGCGCCAGCTGCTGCTCCCCGACGGTGTCGCCGTAGAGCATGCTGGTGGCGCACTTGAAGCGCAGCGCCTCGCCCTCGTCGCCGAGCAGGTGGCCGGCGAGCACCACGATCCCGAGGTCCAGCATCCGGCGGGCCAGCGTCGGGGAGTCGGTCACCCCGTACTTCGCCAGTTCGCCGCGCACGGGTTCGAAGTCGGGGTAGACGTAGAACGCCCCGGTGGGGGGCCGGCAGGTGGCGCCCGCGTCGACGGCGATGCGGTGCACCTCGCGGGCGACGGCCCCGTGCAGCCGGGCACTGGCCCGCAGCCGGTCCCGGATCTCCTCCGGCTCGCCGAAGGCGTACTCGGCGACCTCCTGCATCGGCTGCGCCAGCGTCGACCAGATCTCGCTGGCGACGGACACCACTCCGCTGCGGATCCACTCGCCCCACGGCCCCTGCGGGAAGCGGGCGGCGCCGATGCGCCAGCCGCCCAGGGCGAGGCTCTTGCTGAGTCCGGTGGCGGTCACGGTGATCTCCGGTGCCACCTCGGCCGGGCTGAGGAACTCGGTCGCGGGGTCGTGCACCACGTCCCGGTAGATCTCGTCCGAGACGATCAGCAGGCCCTCCTCCCGGGCGATCGCGCAGAGTTCGCGGACCAGCGCGGGCGGGGCCAGGGTGCCGGTCGGGTTGTCCGGCAGGGTCAGCACCATGATGCGCGGGTCCCGGCCCAGGACGCGGGCGGCGGTGATGCTCTCGCGCAGCGACCGGGGGTCCGGGACGCCGCCGCACTCCTCGGGGATGGCGACGGCGATGGGGTGCTTGCCGGCCAGCCGGGCCTGGGGGGCGTAGGTGTTCCAGGCCGGGCGGGGCAGCAGCACATCGCCGGGGACGACGTGGCCCAGCGCCATCAGCAGCGGCTTGCTGCCGGGGGCGACCACGATCTGGTCGGCCCCGGTGGGGACGCCCCGGCGGCTGAAGTAGCCCGCCACCGCGGCCCGTACACCGGGCGTACCCGCCACCGGTCCGTACGCGTTGCGCTTCGCGCCCGCGGCGAGCCGCTCCATGAGCGGGGCGAACGGCGGCAGCCGCGACTCGCCGAAGCCGAGGTGGATCAGCGGCTCCCCGGCGGCCTGGCGCTGGGCCACCAGCTGGTTGAGCGCCAGGTTCGGGGACATCCTCATGTCGTTCATACGGGGCTCCCCAGCGGGGTGGCGGCCCGGATCCCGAAGAGCTCGGGCTCGGCCTTCCAGGCCGGACCGGCGATCGCGCGGGCGATGTCCGCCGGGACGCTGCGGTCGAGCCGCAGCTCGTCCAGCCAGGCCGCGTCGGGATCGTAGTGCGCCAGGAAGGGCCGGCCGACCAGCCGGGGATCGCGGGCCTGCGCCATGTGCAGCTGGAGGAAGCGGCCTTCGGCGGTCTCGATCACGCCGTCCACGGCCACCTTGCCCGGCGTCGCGGACATCACCGGACCGCGGACCGTGCGGGCCAGGCCGGGCAGCGTGCGGTAGGCCGCCTGGAAGATCTCGGCGGCCCGGGCGAGCGGCACCCGGAAGTAGTCGTACGGGCCGGTGTCGCGCTCGACGAACATGTAGTACGGGACGGCGCCGAGGGCCAGTTCGGCCCGCCACATCCGGCTCCAGACATCCGCGTCGTCGTTGACCCGGGCGATCAGCGGGGCCTGGCAGTAGACGAGGGCGCCGGTGGAGCGGATCCGGGCGACGGCCTGCCGGGCGAGGTCGGTCTCCAGCTCCCGGGGGTGGCTGAAGTGCGCCATGACGGCGAGGTTGCGGCCCGAGGCGACGACCTGCTCGAAGAGGCGCAGCAGCTCGTCGGCGTCGGGGTCGGTGACGTAGCGCTGCGGCCAGTAGGCCACCGACTTCGTACCGATGCGGATGGTCCGTACGGTGTCGACGGCGAGCAGCGGCTCCAGGTGGGAGCGCAGACGTTCGGTGGTCATCACCATCGGGTCGCCGCCGGTGACCAGGACGTCGCCGGCGTCCGGGTGGCCGCCCAGGTAGGAGATCAGGCCGCTCGGGTCGGGGGCGGCGAAGCGCAGGTCGGCGTCGCCGACGAACTGGGCCCAGCGGAAGCAGTAGGTGCAGTACGAGTGGCAGGTCTGGCCCTGGCTCGGGAAGTACAGCACGGTCTCGCGGTACTTGTGCTGGAGGCCGGGTATCTCGGCGCCCTCCCGCACGGGGACGTTGAGTTCCTTCTGGCCGGAGGGGTGCGGGTTGAGCCGGCCGCGGATCTGCCGGACGAGGGTGCGCAGCGCGATCTTGGAGGCGGGGTCGGCGGAGAGGGCGGCCAGGTCCCGTTCGTTCTGCTCTGTCAGCATCCCCTTCTGGGGGAAGACCAGTTGGAACATCGGGTCGTCCGGGATGCGGTCCCAGTCGATCAGGTGCGACAGGACGTACTCGTTGACGCGGAAGGGCAGCACCATCGAGACGAGCCGGACGGTCTCCCGTATGTCGGCGGGCAGGCCGTAGCGGTCGGCGATCTCGTCGAGCTGGCGCGGCCCGAGCGCGCGGAACCGTGCCGTCTCGACAGAATCGGTTGCCAGCAGGGACATGCGGATATTCCTCCAGCCTGGGTGCCTGGCAGTTCGGAGCGTGTGCTCGAACGCGATTCGATGCTAGGAAAACGATTCGGCCACCGGACCCCAGAGCCGACCCCAGTACCACCCCTTCTCGAGGTTTCGGCCGACACCGCCGGGCGGGTCCACGGGGGCGTACGCGAGGGCCGTCCGGGCATGGCGAAGCCGCCCAGGACCGACGGGGGAACGCGGTCCTGGGCGGTTGCGGGTGGGCCCCCGGAGGGGCGGCAGGGGCTAGGCGGCGCCCACGCCCGGCCGCTCGGCGGCCTGCTTCGGCTCCAGCGGGGCGCCGGCCAGTTCGGCGGCGCGCGCGTTGTCGTTCTGGACGGCGCGCAGCCCGATCACGGCGAACACCGCCGCGCCGGCCATCACGACCGCCCCGGCCACCGAGGCGGCGTGCACCTCGCTGGTGAAGGCGGCACGGGCCGCCTCGACCAGGTTGGCGGAGGCGTCGCCGCCGAGCTTCCCGGCGGCCGCGAGCGCCCCGCCGATGGTCTCGCGGGCCGAGCCCAGCGCGTCGGCGGGCACCCCGGCGGGGGCGTCCAGCGCGGAGCTGTTGCGGTAGACGGCCGCGCCGATGCTGCCGAGGACGGCGACGCCCAGGGCGCCGCCGAGTTCCTGGCCGGTCTGGAGCAGGGCGGAGGCGGTGCCGGCGCGCTCCGGCGGGACCTGGCCGACGACGAGCTCGGTGACCAGGGTGAGCACCGGGGTCAGCCCGACGGCGAGCGCGATGATGCCGATCAGGATGAGGACCAGGCCGTCCTCGGCGGGCACCTGGGTGAGCATCAGCAGCGCGACGGTGGCCAGGGCGAAGCCGGTGCCGATGATGTGGGCGGGCTTGACGGTACGCACGAGGACGGTGGCGACGGGAACGACGGCGCCGACCGCGAGCGTGCCGGGGATGGTCCACAGCGCGGACTTCAGGGCGGTCATGCCGAGCACCGACTGCATGTACTGGGTGCTGAAGAGCGAGTAGCCGACCAGGGTGAAGCAGGCCAGCATGTTGACGGTGACCGAGGCGCCGAAGGCCCCGTTGCGGAACAGCGTGAGGTCGACCATCGGGTCGGCGCTGGTGCGCTGGCGGCGCAGGAACACCGGGGCGAGGGCCAGGCCCACCAGGATGGCGCCGACGTAGGGCAGGGAGAAGCCGTCGACGGCGATCCGCTTGAAGCCGTAGATGACCGGCAGGACGACGCCGAGCGAGAGCGCGGCGCTGATGAGGTCGAACCTGCCCGCCGCGGCGTCACGGAACTCGGGCAGCAGGAACGGCGCCGCCACGAGCAGGAGCAGCATCACCGGGACGTTGATCATGAAGACCGAGCCCCACCAGAAGCCGTTGAGCAGGGCGCCGCTGACCACCGGGCCGAGCGCCGCACCGGCGGCCATGCCGGTGGACCACACGGCGACGGCGCTGCGCCGCTGGGTCTGGTCACGGAACAGGTTGCGGATCAGCGCGAGGGTGGAGGGCATCAGCGTCGCCCCGCCGATCCCCTGGAGCGCCCGGGCGATGATCACCATGTCGGCGCTGGAGGCGTAGGCGGCCAGCACGGAACCGGCCCCGAAGACCAGGGCGCCGATCAGGAGGAGGCGCCGGCGGCCGATGCGGTCACCGAGCGAGCCCATGGTGAGCAGGACGCCGGACAGGACGAAGCCGTAGATGTCGATCATCCACAGCTGCTGGCTGCCGGACGGTCGCAGATCCTCGCTGATGGAGGGGATGGCGAAGTAGAGAACCGTCAGGTCCATGGAAACGAGCAGCACGGGCAGGAGCAGAACGCCGAGGGCGATCCATTCCTTGCGGCCCGCTTTTACCTCCGGTCCGGCGTTGTCGTTCTCGCTCAGGGAGCTGGTCATGGGGACTGTCCAATGCTGTCGTGGCGGGGGCGTGTGTCCAGTAAACGGACCCCGGGGCGCGCCGCGCCGGGGCCGGAGCCGTTTCAGGGGTCGCAATAGGGGTCGGAACAGGGGTCGGGTCAGGGGGGCCGGGGTGGGGTTTCAGCCGTTCCCGGCGACGAGTGCCGCCAGGGCCCGGCGGTCGGTCTTGCCGTTGGGGGTGAGCGGCAGACCGGGCAGCAGGGCCACCTTCCGCGGCACCATGTACTCGGGCAGGGTCTCCTTGCAGAACGCGCTGAGCACCACCGGGTCGGCGGCGAATCCCCGGGCGGGCACGACGTACGCGTAGAGCTCCGGGTCGGTGCCCTCGCGCGGCCGGACGACCGCCGCTGCGGCCTCCACGCCGGGGAACTCCAGGAGCCTGCGCTCGATCTCGCCCAGCTCCACCCGGTTGCCGCGGATCTTGACCTGGAGGTCGGAGCGGCCGATGAAGTACAGCTCACCGCCGTCGCCGCGGTAGGCCAGGTCATTGGACTTGTAGACCACTTGGCCGGAACGGGGGTTCAGCGGGTCGGGCACCAGGACCGCCCGGGTCGCCTCGGGGTCGTCCCAGTAGCCGGTGAAGAGGGAGGGGCCGCGCAGGTGGATCTCCCCCACCGCACCGGGCTCCTCGACGGGCTTGCCGTTCTCGTCGATCAGCAGCATCTCGGCGCCGGGGTAGGCGAATCCGATGGAGAGCTTGTCGATGCCCTCGGGCAGCGGGTTCGGCACGTCCGTGAGGGAGAAGGCCATCGCCTCCGTCGGCCCGAAGCAGTTCACCACCCGGGTGTGGGGCAACAGGGCCTGTAGCTGGCGCAGTTCGGGGAGCGGGAAGGCCTCGCCGGAGAACAGCACCCCGCGCAGCCGGCCGGCCAGCGCGGCCAGGCCCTTGGCCTCGTGCCGCAGGACGGGCCGCCAGATGGACGGCACACCGTCGACTTGGGTGGCGCCGGTGTCGGTGAGGAAGCGCAGCAGCCGGCGCGGCCAGTGCATCAGTTCGCGCGGCACGGGGATCAGCTGGGCGCCGGAGCCCAGGGCCAGCCCGATGTCGAGCAGGGCGAAGTCGAACTGGAGCGGGGAGGTGGTGGCGAGGCGGTCCTCGGCGGTGACGATGCCGTGCCGGAGCATGCCCCGGTAGAAGGACAGCACCCCGCGGTGGCTCATCACGACACCCTTGGGCCGGCCCGTGGTGCCCGACGTGAAGATCATGTAGGCGGCGTCGGTGGTGACCGGTTCCCGCCGGTGGCGCACCTGCGGGGCGGGGGCCCGCTCGATGCTGACCCCTTCGGGGCCGAAGCGGGCCGTGCCGATGGACTCGGGCACGCCCTCGCGTCCGCCGGCCGTCGCCTGGAGGTGCAGCGCGGGCTCGGCGGTGGCGGCGATGGCCAGCAGCCGGGGGGTGGGGACCTCGGGGCTCACCGGGATGAAGGTGAGCCCGAGCATCGAGCAGGCCAGCAGCATCGCCACGGCCGAGGCGGAGTTGTCGCTCTCCAGGATCACCCGCTCGCCGATGTCGAGTCCGAGGGAGTCGAGGGTCACGGCGTAGTCGTGGGCCCTGCGCTCCAGCGCGCGGTAGGTCAGGACGCGGGAGGTGCCGTCCCCGGCGGCCTCCCAGACCGCCGGGCTGTCCGGGGCTGTCCGGGCCGCCGCCAGCATGAACTCGTGGATCAGCTGCGCCGGTTCGTGGACCGCCGCCGGGCGTTCCGTGCTCAGGGTCACCGTCGTGCCGCCTCTGCTCGTCGTTTCGGGGTCGGTCGTCGGGGTCGGGGCCGGGGTCACGGCCCCGGTCGGGGTCGGGGTCATCAGGAGATCCGCTCCTTCAGCTCCGTCAGCCAGCGGTCGATGACGGGGGCCGTCGTGTCGACGTGCTGTTCGACGATGGTGAAGTGGGTGCCGGGGACGGTCGCGACGGTCTGCGCGCCCTCCCAGTCGGCCTGCCAGTCGGCGGCCGGGGCGTCGGGAGCGATCCCCGAGCCCTCGCCCATCTCGAAGAGGTCCCCGGCCCGGACGAACAGCACCGGTGCCTCGATCTCGGCCTGGCGGAACTGCGGGAGCAGCTCCACGTACCGGCCCATCGCGGAGAGTTCGGCGCTGCTGAAGGAGCCCAGGGTGGCCGCCTTGCCGGGGACGGCGAAGGCCATCTGATCGAAGAGCGCGTCGTTCGTCGCGCCCATGTGGTAGGTGTCCAGCAGCACCAGGCCGGCGGGGCGCACCCCGTGGACCTGCTCCAGGCGGGCCACGGTGGCGTGGGCGAGCAGACCGCCCGAGGAGAAGCCGAGCAGGGCGAACGGTTCTCCGTCGGCGGCCCGCAGCACGGCCTCGGCGAGGACGTCGACGGCCGCGTCGAAGGACTCCGGCAGCGACTCCCCGCGCCCGAAACCGGGGGTGGGGATACCGGCCACCGGCATCGAGAGGCGGGCCGCGAGGCGCGCGTGCTGGTGCACGCCGCCCGCGACCGTCGGGGTGCTGAGGCAGATCAGCCGGGGCGCCTCCGGCCCCTCGGCCTCCTGCCGGCCGCGGGCTCCGTAGGAGACCGCCGCGGGCGGCTCCGCCAGGTCCGCCGCCGAGGCGAAGGACGGCCGCAGGGCGGCCACGGACCGCAGCATCGCGAGCCCCGGCTGGAGGTTGCCCGACATGATCGCGTCGAGGAACAGGCCGTACAGGGTGTCGTCGAGGGGGCTGTCGCCCTGCGCGGGCGTCGCCGCCGCCTGGCCGGGCTCACCCTGGGCCGCGGCGAGCCGGGCGGTGAGGAGCCGGGCCAGTTCGAGCGGGTTCTTGCTGTCGAAGACCACCATCGCCGGCAGGGACAGCCCGGCGGCGGCGTTCAGCCGGTTGCGCAGCTCGACGGCGGTCAGCGAATCGAAGCCCGCTTCCAGGAAGCCCGCCTCGGCGTCGACCGCGCTCGCGTCGGCGTGCCCGAGGACCTCGGCCGCGTGGGTGAGGACCGCTTCCCGTACGACCCGCTCGCGTTCGGCCTCGCCGAGCCCGCGGATCCGCTCCCGCAGGGCGCCCGCCTCGGCGGGTCCGGCGGCCGCGCCGGCCCGGCGGCGTGCGGTGGGTGCCAGGCCGCGCAGCAGCGCGGGCACCTCGTCGGTCCGGGCGCGCAGGGCGCCCAGGTCGACCCGCAGCGGCACGAGCGCAGGGGCGTCGGCCGCGACCGCCGCGTCGAAGAGCCACAGGCCCTCCTCCTCGGACAGCGCGGGGGTACCGGTACGGCGCATGCGCTGGAGGTCGGCCTCGCCGAGCCACTGGCTCAGCCCCGTCTGGGTGTCCCACAGGCCGAAGGCCATGGAGGTGGCGGCCAGGCCGCGCGAGCGACGGTGCTGGGCGAGCGCGTCGAGGAACACGTTCGCGGCGGCGTAGTTGCCCTGTCCGGCGGCCATGACGAGCCCGCCGGCCGAGGAGAACAGCGCGAACACCGGCAGGTCGAGCCCGGCGGTCAGTTCGTGCAGGTGCCAGGCCGCGTCGGCCTTGGCCGCCAGGACGTGGTCCACCTGCTCGGGGGTGAGCGCCCCGATCAGGCCGTTGTGGGCCACACCGGCGGCGTGCACGACGCCGCGCAGCGGGTGCGCCGGATCGATCGAGCCGATCAGCGCGGCCACCGCGTCGCGGTCGGAGACGTCGCAGGCGGCGATCTCCACCCGGGCGCCCAGCGCGGTCAGCTCCTCGCGCAGTCCGGCCGCGTTCGGGGCGCCGGGGCCCCGGCGGCTGGTGAGGACCAGGTGGCGGATTCCGTGCTCGGTCACCAGGTGCCGGGCCACGAGGGCGCCGAGGCCTCCGGTGCCACCGGTGACGAGCACGGTGCCCTCGGTGTCCCAGGGGCTGTCACCGCCCGCCGCGGCGGACCGGGCGAGGCGGGGTGCCAGCACCTTGCCCTGCCGGATCGCCAGCTCGGGTTCCCCGGAGGCCAGGGCGGCGGCCAGCGCCCGCGGGGAGACCTCGCCCTCCTCCAGGTCCAGCAGGGTGAACCGGCCGGGGTTCTCCGCCTGAGCGGCCCGCACCAGCCCCCAGACGGGCGCCTGGCGCACGTCGACGGGGTCGCCGTCGCGGACGGCCGTCGCGGCCCGGGTGACCAGGACCAGCCTCGACTGCCCGAACGCGGGCTCGGCCAGCCACCGCTGGACCGCGGCGAGCGCGGTGTCCACCGCGGTCCGCACCCCGGCGGGCACCTCGTCCTCCCGCCCGGCGGCCGGGGCCGCCGCGACGACGGGCAGCAGCACGGTCGTGGGGACGTCCGCGCCCGCCGCGCTCAGGGCGTCCAGCCCCGCGGCCACCGGTATCCCGGCGGCTTCCAGGCCCGGGCCTGCAACGGTCCACGCACCGCGCGGCCCGTTCCCGCCCCGGACCGGCTGCCATTCGACGGCCAGCAGTGCGTCCCGGAACCCGCCGGACCCGAGCTGCTCCACCGCGACGGGCCGCAGCAGCAGCGCCGCCACCGAGGCGACGGGCGCGCCGGCCGGGTCGGCCAGGTCGAGGCGCACCGCGTTGCGCTGCCCCTCGACCGGTGCGAGCCGGACCCGTACGGCGGTCGCGGACGCGGCGTGCAGGGTGACGCCCGCCCAGGAGAAGGGGAGCAGGGCGCGTCCCTCGTCCTCGTCGGCGCCGAGCCCGCCGAAGCCGAGCGCGTGCATCGAGGCGTCGAGCAGGGCGGGGTGGAGGCCGAAGCGTCCGGCGTCGGCGTGCGCCTGCTCGGGCAGCTCGATCTCCGCGTAGAGGGCGTCGCCGTGCCGCCAGGCGGCGGTCAGGCCCTGGAAGACGGGGCCGTAGCCGAAGCCGCGTACACCGAGCTGGTCGTACAGTCCGTCGGCGTCCAGCTCCTCGGCGCCCGCGGGCGGCCAGGCGGTGAGCCCGTCGCCGGGCGCGCCGGGGTCGGGGGCGAGGATGCCGTCGGCGTGCCGGGTCCACGGCTCGTCGGGGCGGCTCTCGGGCCGGGAGTACACCTGGACCGGGCGCCGGGCCTGCGCGTCGGGTTCGCCGACGACGACCTGGAGGGAGACGCCTCCGCGCTCCGGCAGCACCAGCGGGGCCTGGAGGGTCAGTTCCTCCAGGAGGCGGCAGCCGACGTGGTCGCCGGCCTGGAGGGCGAGCTCCACGAAGCCGGTGCCGGGCAGCAGGACGCTGCCGTGCACGGCGTGGTCGGCCACCCAGGGCTGGGCGTCCGGCGAGATCCGCGCGGTGAAGGTCACGGCGTCGGAGTCGGGGGCCGGGACGACCGCCGCGAGGAGCGGGTGGTCCAGGGCGAGCTGGCCGACGGCGACCGCGTCGGTGGCGGGCTTGGCGGCGTCGACCCAGTGGCGGGTCCGCTGGAAGGGGTACGTCGGCAGTTCCACGATCCGGGCTCCGGCCCCGGCGTAGTAGGCGGGCCAGTCCACCCGTACGCCGTCCACGTGCAGCTGCGCGAGGGCGGTGACCAGCGACTCGGGCTCTCCGCGGTCCTTGCGCAGGGCTGCCGCCGACACGGCCTGCCCGGCATCGAGGACCTGCTGGGCGAGCCCGGTGAGGACACCGGCGGGGCCGATCTCCAGGAACCGGGTGACGCCCTGCTCCTCCAGGGTCCGGACGGCGTCGGCGAACCGGACCGCCTCGCGGACCTGGCCGACCCAGTACTCGGGCGACCGCCAGTCCGCGGAGGGCCGGCCGGTGACGGTGGAGACCACCGGCACGCGGGCCTCGGCGAAGGTCAGTTCCTCGGCGACGGCGCGGAACGCTTCGAGCATCGGGTCCATGAGCGAGGAGTGGAACGCGTGCGAGACGGCCAGGCGGCCGGTCTTGCGACCGATCGCCGCGAAGTGCTCGCCGACGGCCAGGACGGCCGCCTCCACTCCCGAAACCACCACGGAGTCGGGACCGTTGACGGCGGCGATGCCCACGCCGTCCGTCAGCAGCGGCAGCACCTCCTCCTCGCCGGCCTGCACCGCGAGCATCGCACCGCCCGCCGGGAGTTCCTGCATCAGACGGCCGCGCGCCACGACCAGCCGGGCCGCGTCGGAGAGCGAGAACACGCCCGCGACGTGCGCGGCGGCCAGCTCGCCGATCGAGTGACCGGCGACGGCGTCGGGCTTCACGCTCCACGCCTCCACCAGCCGGAACAAGGCGACTTCCAGAGCGAACAGCGCGGGCTGGGTGATCGCGGTCGCGTTCAGCGCCTCGACGTCCTCACCCCACACGACCTCCTTGAGCGAACGCCCCAGGTGGACATCGATCTCCGCGCACACCGCGTCGAACGCGGCGGCGAACACCGGGTAGGACGCGTACAGTTCGCGGCCCATGCCGAGGCGCTGCGCACCCTGGCCGGTGAAGAGGAACGCCGTCTTTCCGCTACGGCGCGCCTGGTCCTTGAGCACCACCGGGGCGTTGCGGCTCTGTGCCAGCGCGGTCAGACCGCGCAGCAGCTCCGCCCGCTCCGTCCCGACGACCACCGCCCGGTGGGCGAACGCGGTGCGCGAGGAGGCCAGGGAGAGGCCGATGTCCACCGACTCCGTCCCGGGCCGCTCGGCGATCCGCTCCAGCAGCCGCTCGGCCTGGGCGGCCAGCGCCTGCGGGGACTTCGCCGACAGCACCCACGGGACGGCGGGGAGTTCGGACCGTACGGCCGGCTCCCCGGCGCTCGCGGGCGCCTCCTCGACGATCACGTGGGCGTTCGTCCCGCTGATCCCGAACGAGGACACGCCCGCCCGGCGCGGTCCGCCGGACGCCACCCAGTCACGGGCCTCGGTGAGCAGCTCCACGCTGCCCGCCTCCCAGTCGACCTGGTCCGAGGGGGCTTCCACGTGCAGGGTCTTGGGCAGGACGCCGTGGCGCATGGCCATGACCATCTTGATGATGCCCGCGACACCCGCGGAGGCC
Organism: Streptomyces sp. NPDC089915; assembly: GCF_040684675.1. Lineage (NCBI taxonomy): Bacteria > Bacillati > Actinomycetota > Actinomycetes > Kitasatosporales > Streptomycetaceae > Streptomyces > Streptomyces sp. NPDC089915. The sequence continues at coordinate 168,785 of NZ_JBFBGN010000001.1, forward strand.
TGGGTGTGGCCCATGTTGGACTTGACGGAGCCGAGCCACAGCGGCCGGCCCTCGGGCCGGTCCTGGCCGTAGGTGGCCAGCAGGGCCTGCGCCTCGATGGGGTCGCCGAGGGTGGTGCCGGTGCCGTGCGCCTCGACGGCGTCGACCTCGGCGGCCGACAGGCCCGCGTTGGCGAGGGCCTGGCGGATCACCCGCTGCTGCGAGGGGCCGTTCGGAGCGGTCAGGCCGTTGCTGGCGCCGTCCTGGTTGAGCGCCGAGCCACGGACGACGGCGACCACGGGGTGGCCGTTGCGCCGTGCGTCGGAGAGCCGCTCCAGGAGCAGGACGCCCGCGCCCTCACCCCAGGCGACCCCGTCCGCCGAGGCCGCGAAGGACTTCGAGCGGCCGTCGGGGGCGAGCCCGCGCTGGCGGCTGAACTCGACGAACATGCCCGGCGTTCCCATGACGGCGACACCGCCGGCCAGGGCGAGCGAGCACTCGCCGGAGCGCAGCGCCTGGGCCGCCATGTGCAGGGCCACCAGCGAGGAGGAGCAGGCCGTGTCGACGGTGACCGAGGGCCCTTCGAGGCCGAGGGTGTAGGAGGTGCGGCCGGAGACGAGGCTGCCGCCGCTGCTGGCCGCGGCCTCCACGCCGAGCGCGTAGTCGTGGTACATGACGCCCGCGAACATGCCGGTCGAGCTGCCCTTGAGGGTGGTGGGGTCGATCCCGGCCCGCTCGATCGCCTCCCAGGAGACCTCCAGCAGCAGTCGCTGCTGCGGGTCCATCATCAGCGCCTCGTTGGGGCTGATCCCGAAGAACGCCGGGTCGAACTCGGCTGCGTCGTACAGGAATCCGCCCTCGCGGGCGTAGGACTTGCCGGGGGTGCCGGGTTCCGGGTCGTAGACCTCCGGGTCCCAGCCGCGGTCGGCCGGGAACCCGCCGATGGCGTCGACCCCATCGGCGACCAGGGTCCACAGTTCCTCGGGGGTGGTCACCCCGCCCGGGTAGCGGCAGCCCATCCCGACGATCACGATCGGGTCGTCCGCGTCCGCTCCGCCGACGGTGGGCAGGGCCCGGGCGGGCACGAGGGCCGCCCGGTCCGCGCCACCGGCCTCGGCGCCGATGTGGTCGGCGACGGCCTGCGCGGTCGGGTAGTCGAAGATCAGCGTGGCGGGCAGCCGCAGCCCGGTCGCCGCGCCGAGCCGGTTGCGCAGCTCGACGGCGGCGAGGGAGTCGAAGCCCAGCTCGCTGAAGGCCCGCTCCGGCTCGATGGCGTCCGCCGAGGCGTGGCCGAGTACGCCGGCGACCTGGCCGCGTACGAGGTCCAGCAGGGCGGCGGCGCGGCCTTCGGCGTCGAGGCCGGCCAGCCGGGCGGCGAGCCCGTCCGCGCCGTCGCCGGACTGTGCGGTCCGGCGCACCGGTACGCGCACGATGCCGCGCAGCAGGACGGGGAGTTCCCCGGCGCGGCCGCGCAGGACGTTCGTGTCGACGCGCAGCGGGACCACGGCGGGCTGCCCGGAGCGGAGGGACAGGGAGAAGAGGGCGAGGCCCTCGGCCTGGGAGAGCGCGGGCAGGCCCTGGGCCGCCATCCGCTCCTCGGCCAGGTCCAGCATCGTGGTCATGCCGGTGTTGACGCCCCAGAGGCCGAAGGCCATCGCGGTGGCCGGGAGGCCTTCGGCGTGGCGGTGGGCCGCCAGCGCGTCCAGGAACACGTTCGCCGCCGCGTAATTGCCCTGCCCCGCCGCCAACACCAGACCACCGGCCGAGGAGAACATCACGAACACCGACAGACCCAGAGCCCTGGTCAACTCGTGCAGATGCCACGCCGCATCCGCCTTCGGCCGCAACACCGCATCCATCCGCTCAACCGTCAGCGCACCCACCACACCGTTGTCCGCGACACCCGCCACATGCACCACACCCGACAACGGATGCGCACCATCCACACCCGCCAACACCCCGGCCAGAGCTGCACGATCCGCCACATCACACGCGGCAACCGTGACACTGGCACCCAACTCAGTCAGATCAGCAATCAACTCGGCGACACCCGGAGCATCCGGACCACGACGGCCCAGCAGCAACAGATGCCGCACCCCGTGCTCCACCACCAGATGCCGGGCCACCAAAGCACCCAGACCACCCGTACCACCGGTCACCAACACCGTGCCCGAACCGTCCCACTGCGGCTCATCACCTTCCGAGACCGCCAGCCGCGCCAGCCGGGGCACCAGCACCCCACCGGCCCGAACAGCCAGCTCCGCCTCACCCAGACCCGCAACCACCCCGAGCTCCAGCGAATCGTCAGTGTCCACCAGCACGAACCGACCCGGATTCTCCGCCTGCGCCGACCGCACCAGACCCCACACCGGAGCCTGCCGCACATCCACCCGCTCACCATCGACGACAGCCACCGCACCACGCGTGACCACCACCAACGACCCACCCTCGAAACGAGGCTCCGACAGCCACTCCTGCACCACACCGAGGACCTGGTTCGCCAGGGCGTGGACGGCGGTGGGCACGTCGGGGTCGTTCGCTTGGCACTCGAAGACGACCGCGCCGTCCACGGGGCCCTCGGCAGGCCGGTCCTCCCACCGCGTCCACTGCCGGGGCGCGGCAGAGGCGGCGGAGCCCGGCACCGGGTTCCAGGCGATCCGGAACAGTGACTCGTTGCCACTGGCGGTGTCGAGCTGCTCGGTCGAGACCGGGCGGCCGACGACCGCGCCGACGGTGACGACCGGCGCACCGGTCGCGTCGGCGACCTGGAGCGACAGGCTCTCCGGGGTCGGCTGGGTGATCCTGACGCGGATGGAGGAGGCCCCCGCCGCGTGCAGGGTGATGTCCTTCCACACGAACGGCAGCACGGTCTCGTCGCCGCCGGTGCCGTTCACGAGGGCGGCGTGCATGGCGGCGTCGAGCAGGGCCGGGTGGATGCCGAACTCCGCCGCCTCGGCGTGCGCCTGCTCGGGCAGGGACACCTCGGCGAAGAGTTCGTCACCGCGCCGCCATGCGGCCTTGAGGCCCTGGAAGACCGGGCCGTATCCGAAGCCCCGCTCACGGAGGCCCTCGTAGGCCCCGTCCAGCGGCAGGGCGTCCGCCCCGGCGGGCGGCCAGGCCGCCAGCTCGAAGGCGGGGGCCTGGGCGGTGGGGGCGAGCACACCGTCGGCGTGCAGGGTCCACGGCAGGTCCGGGCGCTCCTCGGCGCGCGAGTAGACGCTCACCGAGCGGCGCCCGGTGCCGTCGGCGCCGCCGACGACCATCTGCACGGTCAGGGCGCCGCGCTCCGGCAGGATCAACGGCGCCTGGAGCGCCAGCTCTTCGAGGGCGCCGCAGCCCACCTGGTCGCCGGCGCGGATGGCCAGTTCCACGAAGCCGGTGCCGGGCAGCAGGATGCTGCCGAGGACGTCGTGGTCGGCGATCCAGCCGTGCGTGCTCGCGGAGAGCCGGCCGGTGAAGGTGACGAGGTCCGTGTCCGGGGAGGGCAGGACGGCACCGAGCAGCGGGTGGCCGGCGTCGGCCAGGCCGGCGGTCGCCATGCTGCCGCTGCCGGAGCCGATCCACGAGTTGGCGAGGTACTCCTCCATGCCGATCCAGTAGCGGGTGCGCTGGAAGGCGTAGGTCGGGAGTTCGACGCGGCGGGCGCCGGCGGGGGCGTAGAACGCCGCCCAGTCGACGGACGCACCGGCCGTGTGGAGCAGTCCCAGCCCGGCGACGAGCGCCTCGGGCTCGGGGCGGTTGCGCCGCAGCGCGGGGGCGAGCACGGCCTGGTCGGAGTCGATGCTCTGGCCGGCGAGGCCGGTGAGGACGGCGTCGGGGCCGATCTCCAGGAACCGGGTGACACCCTGCTCCTCCAGCGTCCGGACGGCGTCCGCGAAACGGACCGCCTCGCGGACCTGGCCGACCCAGTACTCGGGCGACTGCCAGTCCGAGCACAGCTCACCCGTCACGGTGGAGACCACCGAGACGCGGGGCGCCGTGTAGGTCAACGAGTCGGCCATGGCTCGGAATTCGTCCAGCATCGGGTCCATCAGGGCCGAGTGGAAGGCGTGCGAGACCGCGAGGCGGCTGGTCTTGCGACCGATCGCCGAGAAGTGCTCGCCGACGGCCAGGACGGCCGCCTCCACACCCGAAACCACCACGGACTGCGGCCCGTTGACCGCCGCAATACCAACCCCGTCGGTCAGCAGCGGCAGGACCTCGTCCTCCGTGGCCTGCACGGCCAGCATCGCGCCACCCGCAGGAAGCTCCTGCATCAGACGGCCGCGTGCCACGACCAGCCGGGCCGCATCCGCGAGGGAGAAGACACCCGCGACGTGCGCGGCGGCCAGCTCACCTATGGAGTGACCGGCGACGACATCCGGCTTGACGCCCCACGCCTCCACGAGGCGGCAGAGCGCGACCTCGACCGCGAAGAGCGCGGGCTGAGTGATCGCGGTGGCGTTGAGCGCCTCCGCGTCCCCACCCCACACGACGTCCTTGAGCGACCGGCCCAGGTGTGCGTCGACCTCGGTGCACACCGCGTCGAACGCGGCGGCGAACTCGGGGAACGCCTCGTACAGCTCACGCCCCATCCCGAGGCGCTGCGCGCCCTGCCCCGTGAACAGGAAGGCCGTCCGGCCGCCCTGCTGGGCCTGGCCGGTGATCAGAGCCGGGTGCTCCTCCCCCGCCGCCAGCGCGGCCAGGGCGGCCGTGCGGTCACCGGTCAGGACCGCGCGGTGGTCCATCGTGCTGCGGGTTGCGGCGAGGGTGTGGCCGATGTCCTCGGCCTCGTGCTCCTCGGCCACCGCCAGGAGCTGTTCGGCCTGGCCCGCGAGGGCCTGCCGGGACTTCGCCGACAGCACCCAGGGCGCGACGGGCAGTCCGGCGGTGCCGGCCGGGCGGGGTGCGTCGGCGGCTTCCTCGACGATGACGTGGGCGTTGGTGCCGCTGATGCCGAAGGAGGAGATGCCGGCGCGCCGTGGACGGCCCTCGGGCCGCCATTCCCGTGCCTCGGTGAGGAGTTCCACGTCGCCCGCCGACCAGTCGATCTGGTCCGAGCGTTCCTCGGCGTGCAGCGTGGGCGGCAGGACGCCGTGCCGCATCGCCATGACCATCTTGATGATCCCGGCGACACCGGCCGCGGCCTGCGTGTGACCCATGTTGGACTTGATGGAGCCCAGCCACAGCGGCTGCCCCTCCGCCCGGCCCTGGCCGTACGTCGCCAGCAGGGCCTGCGCCTCGATCGGGTCACCGAGGACCGTGCCGGTGCCGTGTGCCTCGACGGCGTCGACCTCGGCTGCCGTCAGGCCCGCGTTGGTGAGGGCCTGGCGGATCACCCGCTGCTGCGAGGGGCCGTTCGGAGCGGTGAGGCCGTTGCTCGCACCGTCCTGGTTGAGCGCCGAGCCCTTGATCGTCGCGAGGACCGGGTGGCCGTTGCGGCGGGCGTCGGAGAGCCGTTCCAGGAGCAGCATGCCGGCGCCCTCGCCCCAGCCGGTGCCGTTGGCGCCGGCGCCGAAGGACTTGCAGCGGCCGTCGGGGGCGAGGCCGCGCTGGCGGCTGAACTCGACGAAGACCTCGGGGGTCGCCATGACGGCGACGCCGCCGGCCAGGGCGAGGGAGCACTCGCCGGAGCGCAGTGCCTGGGCGGCCATGTGCAGGGCCACCAGGGACGAGGAGCAGGCGGTGTCGACGGTGACGGCGGGACCTTCGAGGCCGAAGACGTACGAGACCCGCCCGGAGGCGATGGCTCCGGTGCTGTTGTTGGCGGCGTAGTCGTGGTACATCATGCCGGCGTAGCAGCCCGTCATGCTGCCGCGCAGGGTCTCCGGGTCGATCCCGGCGCGCTCGAAGACCTCCCAGGCCGTCTCCAGCAGCAGGAACTGCTGCGGGTCCATGACGGCGGCCTCGTTGGGGCTGATCCCGAAGAAGGCCGGGTCGAACTCGCCCGCCTCGTGGAGGAATCCGCCTTCGCGGGCATAGCTGGTGTGCGGCCGCTCCGCGGTGGGGTCGTAGATGCGGTCCAGGTCCCAGCCGCGGTTGCCGGGGAAGCCGGATACGGCGTCGACTCCGTCGACGACCAGCCGCCACAGGTCCTCGGGGGTGCGGACACCGCCGGGGTAGCGGCAGGACATGGCGACGATGGCGATCGGGTCGTCGTCCACCCGGCCGGGCCGCACGGCGGTCACGGCGGCGGGCCCGGACTGACCGGCGGCGCCGTCGAGTTCGTCGAGGAGGTGACGGGCCAGGGCGCGGGGGTTGGGGTAGTCGAAGGCCAGCGTGACGGGCAGTCGGACGTCGGTGGCGGCGCTGACGGCGTTGCGGAACTCGACGGCGGTGAGGGAGTCGAAGCCCAGCTCGCTGAAGGCGCGGATCTCGTCGACCGCGTGCGGGCCGGGGTAGCCGAGGGTGGCGGCGACCTGGGTGCGGACGAGGTCGAGCAGCACGGTGACGCGTTCGTCCCGGTCCAGTCCGGCGAGCCGGCCCTTCAGGGAGCCGGCCGCCTCGGGGGCGGACACGGCGCTGCGGCGGGCCCGGACGCGGACGAGGCCGCGGAAGAGCGCCGGCAGGGCCTCGCCGGCCTCGGCGAGGGTGCGTACGTCGAGCCGGATGGGCAGGACCAGCGGGGAGTCGACGGTCAGGGCGCGGTCGAAGAGGTCCACGCCGTACTCGGCGGTGAGGGCGCCGATGCCGGTACGGCTCATCCGCTGGAGGTCCGCGTCGGTCAGCGCGCCGGACATGCCGCTAGCCCACAGTCCCCAGGCGAGGGACTGGGCGGGCAGGCCCTGGGCGCGCCGGTGGGCGGCGAGGCCGTCGAGCAGGGCGTTGGCCGCGCCGTAGTTGCCCTGGCCGGGGACGCCGAGGACACCGGTCGCGGAGGAGAACAGCACGAACGCCGACAGTTCCAGGCCGCGGGTCAGCTCGTGCAGGTGCAGGGCGGCGTCGGCCTTGGCCCGCAGGACGGTGTCCAGGCTCTGCGGGGTCAGTGAGCCGATGAGGGCGTCTTCGAGGACGCCCGCGAGGTGGACGACCCCGGTGAGGTGAACGCCGGAGATCAGTGCGGCGAGGGCCTCGCGGTCGCCCGCGTCACAGGCGGCGAGGGTCGCCTCGGCGCCCAGCTCCCGCAGTTCGGCGCTCAGTTCCGCGGCGCCGGGGGCGTCCGCGCCCCGGCGGGAGACCAGCAGGAGGTTCCGTACGCCGTGGCCCTCGACCAGCCGTCGGGCCACGAGCCGGCCCAGCGCGCCGGTCGCGCCGGTGACCAGGACGGTGCCGTTGCCGAAGTCGGGCCGGGTCCGCCGTTCGGGGTCGTCGGCGAGCCGCACCAGGCGGGCGCCGTGGACGGTGGCGCCGCGCACGACGGTCTGGGGTTCGTCGGCGGCGACGGCCGAGGCGGCCTCGGAGTCCTCCGCGAGGTCGGTCAGCAGGAACCGGCCCGGGTTCTCCGTCTGAGCCGAGCGCACCAGGCCCCAGACGGCCGCGCCGGCCAGGTCGGTGGTGTCCTCGCCGGGCAGCGCCACGGCGCCCCGGGTGGCGATGACCAGCCGCGAGGCGGCGTACCGCTCGTCGGCGAGCCAGCTCTGCAGGGCGGCGAGCACCCGGCCGGTGGCGGCCCGCACCCCGGCGGGGTCGGTCGCGGGCAGGGAGTGCAGGACGACGCTGTCCGGCACGGGCCCGGCGGCGGGCAGGGTGTCCCAGTCGGCCGGGGCGGCGGCCGGAGCGGCCGGAGCGGCGGAGAGTTCGGCCCAGTCGAGGGCGAAGAGGGACTCGTGGGCGACGGTGCGGGCGGCCGCGAGTTGCTCGGCGGAGACCTCGCGCAGGACGAGGGAGTCCACGGAGAGCACGGGCCGACCGGTCTCGTCGGCGACGGACAGGGCCATGGCGCCCGCGCCGGCGGGGGCGATCCGCACGCGCAGCCGGGTGGCGCCGGAGGCGTGCAGGCGCACCCCGGTCCACGCGAACGGCAGGACCGGGCCCTCGGCCCCGGCGAACAGGTCGGTGAAGACGGAGCCGTGCAGCGAGGCGTCCAGCAGCGCGGGGTGCAGCCCGAACGCGGCGGCGTCGGCGTGCGCCCGCTCGGGCAGGGCGACCTCGGCGAAGACCTCGGTCCCGGCGCTCCAGGCGGCCGTCAGGCCGCGGAAGGCGGGGCCGTAGGGCAGACCGGCCTCGGCGAGGGCCTCGTAGACGCCGTCGGTCTCGATCGGGGTGCCGGACGCCGGAGGCCAGACACCCAGGTCGACGGTGGCGAAGGCGGCGTCGAAGGAGGAGTCGGCGGAGCCGGCGGCCAGCACTCCGGCCGCGTGCAGGGTCCACGGCTGGTCGGGCTGGTCGTCGCGGCGCGAGTGGACGCTGACCGGGCGTCGCCCGGAGGTGTCGGCCGCGCCGACCTCGACCTGGAGGGCGACCGCTCCGCGCTCGGGAAGCACGAGGGGGGCCTGGAGCATGAGCTCTTCGAGCAGTTCGCAGCCGACCTGGTCACCGGCGCGGACGGCGAGTTCCACGAAGCCGGTGCCGGGGAAGACCACGGAGTCGCCCACGAGGTGGTCGGCCAGCCACGGCTGCGCCGACACCGAGACGCGGCCGGTCAGCACCACACCGCCGGAGTCGGCGAGGGAGACCACGGCCCCGAGCAGCGGGTGTGCGGCGGACGCCAGACCTGCGGCGGAGAGGTCACCGAGGGCGCCGGTGCCCTCGACCCAGTAGCGGGTGCGCTGGAAGGCGTAGGTGGGCAGGTCGACGCGGTGGGCGCCGGTGCCGGCGTAGAAGGCCTGCCAGTCGACGGCCACGCCGCAGGTGTGGAGCTGCGCCACGGCGGCGATCAGGGCCTCCGGCTCGGGGCGGCCCCGGCGCAGGGCCGGTACGAGGAGGGCGTGTTCGGCTTCGGCGCTCTGCTGGGCGAGCCCGGTCAGGATGCCGTCGGGACCGATCTCCAGGAACCGGGTGACGCCCTGCCCCTCCAGCGTCCGGACGGCGTCCGCGAACCGGACCGCCTCACGGACCTGGCCGACCCAGTACTCGGGCGACTGCCAGTCGGCGGAGGTCGTGCCGGTGACCGTCGAGACGATCCCGAACCTCGGCTCGCCGTAGGACAGTTCGACGGCCAGCGCGCGGAACTCGTCCAGCATCGGGTCCATCAGGGAGGAGTGGAAGGCGTGCGAGACCGCCAGACGGCTCGTCTTGCGACCGGCGACGGTGAAGTGCTCACCGACGGCCAGGACAGCCGCCTCCGCACCCGAAACCACCACGGACTGCGGCCCGTTGACCGCCGCGACACCGACACCCTCCGTCAGCAGCGGCAGGACCTCGTCCTCCGTCGCCTGGACCGCGAGCATCGCACCACCCGCAGGAAGCTCCTGCATCAGACGACCACGCGCCACCACCAACCGCGCCGCGTCCGCCAGCGAGAACACCCCGGCGACATGCGCCGCCGCCAGCTCACCAATCGAGTGACCGGCCACGACATCGGGCCTGACACCCCACGCCTCCACCAGCCGGAACAGGGCCACTTCCAGGGCGAACAGCGCGGGCTGGGTGACCGCGGTCGCGTTCAGCGCCTCGACGTCCCCACCCCACACCACCTCCTTCAGCGAACGCCCCAGGTGGACGTCGACCTCCGCGCACACGGCATCGAACGCCTCCGCGAACACCGGAAACGCCCCATACAGCTCACGCCCCATCCCCAGCCGCTGCGCACCCTGCCCCGTGAACAGGAACGCCGTGGAGCCCTTCGTCACGACGCCGCGTACGAGGCTCGCGTGGGGCTGCCCGGCCTCCAGGGCGGCGAGCCCGGCGAGTGCGCCGTCCCGGCCGTCCGCGAGGACGACCGCACGGTGGTCGAGCGCCGCGCGGGTCGTGGCCAGGGAGTAGGCGAGGTCCGCGGAGCCGAGCTCCGGGCCGGCGGTGACGTGGGCGTGCACCCGGCCCGCCTGGGCGGCGAGCGCCGCGGCGTCCCGGCCGGAGACCGGCCAGGGCAGTACGGAGGGCAGCGCGACGGCCGCCGCGGCGGCCTCCTCGGGGGCTTCGGCCGCCTCCGCGGCCTCGGCCGGGCCGTCGGTGGGGGCTTCCTCCAGGATGACGTGCGCGTTGGTGCCGCTGACGCCGAACGCGGAGACACCGGCGCGGCGCGGCTCCTCGCCGCGCTCCCACGCCCGTGCCTCGTCCAGCAGCCGGACCTGGCCGGCCGACCAGTCGACGTGGCTCGACGGCGCGTCGACGTGCAGGGTCTGCGGGAGCACCCCGTTGCGCAGGGCCATGACCATCTTGATGACGCTGCCGACACCGGCGGCGGCCTGCGCGTGCCCGATGTTGGACTTGATGGAGCCGAGCCACAGCGGCCGGCCCTCGGGCCGGTCCTGGCCGTAGGTGGCGAGGAGGGCCTGCGCCTCGATGGGGTCACCGAGGGTGGTGCCCGTGCCGTGGCCCTCGACGACGTCGACCTGGGAGGCGGGCAGCTTGGCGTTGGCGAGCGCCTGGCGGATGACGCGCTGCTGCGCGCGGCCGTTGGGGGCGGTCAGGCCGTTGCTGGCGCCGTCCTGGTTGACGGCCGAGCCGCGGACGACGGCGAGGACGGGGTGGCCGTTGCGGCGGGCGTCGGCGAGCCGTTCGAGGACGAGCATGCCCGCGCCCTCGGACCATCCGGTGCCGTCGGCCGCTTCGGCGAACGCCTTGCAGCGGCCGTCGGGGGCGAGGCCGCGCTGCTTGCTGAACGCGATGAACGGGGACGGCGTGGACATCACCATCACACCGCCGGCCAGGGCCAGCGAGCATTCCCGCTGCCGCAGCGCCTGGGCGGCCAGGTGGAGGGAGACCAGCGACGAAGAGCAGGCCGTGTCTACGGTGACGGCGGGGCCTTCCAGGCCCAGGGTGTACGAGATGCGGCCGGAGATGACGGCGGCGGCGTTGGCGGTGGTCATGTAGGCCTCGGCCACCTCGCCGGCCGCGCCGATCAGGTACTCGTAGTCCTGGATGCCGGAGCCCGCGAAGACGCCGACCGGCTTGCCGCGCAGGGACGCGGGGTCGATGCCGGCCCGCTCGATGGCCTCCCAGGACACCTCCAGCAGCAGCCGCTGCTGGGGGTCCATGGTCAGCGCCTCGTTGGGGCTGATCCCGAAGAAGCCGGCGTCGAAGTCGGCGACGTCATGGACGAAGCCGCCCTCGTCGACGTAGCTGCTGCCGGAGTCGGCGGCGTCCGTCTCGTCGCCGCGCAGCCCGTCGAGGTCCCAGCCGCGGTCCGTGGGGAAGGTGCTGATGGCGTCCCGGCCTTCGGCCACGAGCCGCCACAGGTCGTCCGGGGTGCTGATGCCCCCGGGGTAGCGGCAGCTCATCGCGACGATGGCGATGGGCTCGTGGTCCTGGTTCTCGACCTCCTGGAGCCGGCGCCGGGTCTGGTGCAGATCCGCCGTGACCCGCTTGAGGTAGTCGAGAAGCCGTGCGTCGTCATTGGACATTCTTGGTCCCACCGAGTCCTTGTTCATGCCGAGAGGTCGAGTCGAGCCGGGGTCGGGTCACCGGTGCCGGTCAGGTGAGACCGAGTTCGTTGTCGATGAAGGCGAAGATGTCGTCGGCGGAGGCGGATTCCAGCTGTTCGCCGATGCCCTGGGCGCCGGCCGTCGCTTCGAGGGTTCCGGTCAGCCGGGCCAGCAGGCTCTGCAGGCGTGCGGTGATGCGGGTGGCTTCGATCTCGTCGGCGGCCAGTGCCGCGGCGGCCTGTTCGAGCCGGTCCAGCCGGACGAGTACGGGCAGTTCGGCGTCGTCCGCGTCCTGGCAGAGCTCGGACCAGAGGTGGCCGGCGAGCGCCCCGGGGCTGGGGTGGTCGTAGATCACGCCGGTGGGCAGGGGCCTGCCGGTGGCCGCGACCAGTCTGGTGCGCAGGTCCACGACGGCCACGGAATCGAAGCCGAGGTCCGTGAAGCCCCGGTCCGGGCCGACCTCGGCCGGGTCGTCGTAGCCGAGCAGGGCCGCCACGTGGGTGCGGACCAAGTCGAGCAGGGCGGCACGCTGGTCGGCCTGCGACCGGCCGGCCAGCCGGGCGGCGAGGTCGGTGCCGTCGCCGGATCCCGTCGCCGGGCCCGTGTCGAGAGCGGCCAGGGCCTCGGGCAGCCCGTTCAGGAGCGGGCGGGGGCGGGCGAGTACGTAGGTGGGGGCGAAGCGCTCCCAGTCGAACTCGGCGACCACCGCGTGCGAGGTGCCGCCCGCGAGGATGCGGCGCAGCGCGCCGACGGCGAGCTCCGGACGCATGGCGGGGGCCCCGATGCGGCGCATCATCGCCGCGAGTTCGGCGTCGACCATGCCGCCGTCCCAGGAGCCCCAGGCCACCGAGGTGGCGGCGAGGCCGCGGGCGCGCCGCCGGTGGGCGAGGCCGTCGAGGTAGGCGTTGGCGCTGCCGTAGGCCGCCTGGCCCGCGCTGCCCCATACGGCGGCGCCGGAGGAGAACAGCACGAACGCGTCCAGCGGGGTGTCCGCGAGGAGTTCGTCGAGGTGGCGGGCACCGAGCACCTTCGCCGAGGCCACCTCGGCGAGGTCGGCCAGGGTCAGCTCGGCGAGGGGGGCGATGCGCTGCGGAAGTCCGGCCGCGTGGAAGACGGCACTCAGACCGGGCAGGGTGGCGAGCAGGGCACGCACCGACTCCCGGTCGGCGATGTCGCACGCCGCCAGGGAGACCTCCGTACCCGACGCGCGCAGCTCCGCGGCGAGTTCGGCCGCGCCGGGGGCGTCGGGGCCGCGCCGGCCGGCGAGCACGATGTGCTCGGCGCCGTCGGCGGCCAGCATCCGGGCGACGTGCGCGCCGAGACCGCCGGTGCCGCCGGTGACCAGGACGGTGCCGCGCGGGGTCCACGGGCCGGCCGGGTCGGGCCGGGTCGGCCGGACCAGGCGGCGGGCGTACGCGCCCTCGGGGCGCAGGGCGACCTGGTCCTCGCCGGTGGCTCCGGAGAGGACGTCGCACAGCCGCGGCAGCACCCGGCCGGCGGCTTCGCCGTCGGGTTGCGTCCCGGACGGCAGGTCGACCAGGCCGCCCCAGGTGGCCGGTGTCTCCAGCGCGAGCGCCGCCCCGAGGCCCCACACGGCCGACTGGCCGGGGTCCACGGGCCGGGCCGCCGCGTCGGCCTCGTCGGTGGCGACCGCGCCCTCGGTGAGGCACCAGACGGGGGCGTCCGCCTCCCGGGCGGCCAGCTCCTGGAGCAGGGCCACGGTGTCCGCGAGGCCCTGGGACAGCTCGGGCCGCTCGGGGTGCGGGGCCGGGTCGAGGGCGAGGAGGCTGAGCACCCCGGCCGGGGCGGCGGGGAGCGTCCCGGGCAGTACGGGCGCGCCCGCGCCGGGGGTCCGGTGCAGGACGGGCGTGGCACCCCGGCCGGTGAGGGCTTCGGCGAGGGCGGCCGCGAGGGGCTCCTGCGCGGCGGTGTGCAGGACGAGCCAGTCACCGGCGAGCGGAGCGGGCTGCGCGGGGTCGGCGAGGGGCGCCCAGCCGACCCGGTAGCGCAGCGCGTCGACTGCGGCGGCCTCGCGACGGCCGGCCCGCCAGGCGGTGAGGGCGGGCAGGACGGGGGCGAGGGCGGCGGGGTCGAGGCCGATCCGGTCGGCGAGGTCGGTGGTGGCCTCGTGTTCGACGGCCTCCCAGAACCAGGCCTCGCCGGGGTCGGCGGCCGCCGGGGCGGTGGTGGCCTGGTCGGCCCGCGCCCAGTAGGTCTTGCGCTGGAAGGCGTAGGTGGGCAGGTCGACGCGGCGGAGCCGGCCGGGGGCGGCCGCCGTGAAGTAGGCCGTCCAGTCGACGGGGACGCCGCGGGTGTGGGCCAGGGCGACGGCGGCGGCGAGTTCGCGTTCCTCGGGGCGGCCGCGGCGCAGGGCGGCGGCGAACACCGGGGTGTCGGCGCCGGTCGCGTACGGGGTTCCGGCGAGGCAGTCGGGGCCGAGGGGGGTGAGGGCGGCGTCGGGGCCGAGTTCGAGGAAGGTGTGGACTCCCTTCGCCGCGAGCCGGCCCACCGCGTCGCAGAACCGCACGCTCCGGCGGACGTGGCGCACCCAGTGGTCGGGGTCGGCGAGCTCGTCGGCGCCCGCGAGCTCCCCGGTGACGGTGGAGACGATCGGGATGCGGGGGGCCGTGTACGTCAGCTCCGCGGCAACGGCCCGGTACTCGGCGAGCATCGGTTCCATCAGCGGCGAGTGGAAGGCGTGGGAGACCGCGAGCCGCTTGGTCTTGCGGCCGAGCGCCGTGAAGTGCGCGGCGATCGCCGTCACTTCCGTCTCGTCACCGGAGACGACCACGGAGCGCGGGCCGTTGAGGGCGGCGATGCCCGTACCGGCGGTGAGGAGGGGCTCCACCTCGTCCTCGGCGGCCTCCAGAGCGACCATCGCGCCGCCCGCCGGGAGCGCCTGCATCAGCCGGCCGCGTGCGGCGACCAGCCGGGCGGCGTCGGCGAGGGTGAGTACGCCGGCGACGTGGGCGGCGGCGAGTTCGCCGATGGAGTGGCCCGCGAGGTAGTCGGGCCGGATGCCCCAGGACTCGATCAGCCGGTACAGGGCGACCTCGACGGCGAACAGCGCGGGCTGCGCCCGGCCGGTGGCGTCGAGCGCGGCGGCGTCGTCGCCCCACACCGTGTCGCGCAGCGGGGTGTCGAGGTGTGCGTCGAGGGCGGCGAGCACCTCGTCGAAGGCTCGCGCGAACTCGGGCTGGGCGGCGTACAGTTCACGCCCCATGCCGAGTCGCTGGGCGCCCTGGCCGGTGAACAGCACGGCCGTCAGCGCGTCGGGGCGGGCGCTGCCGGTGACCGTCCCGGGGGCGGGGAGGGCCGGGTCGGCGGCGAGGGCCCGCAGAGCTCGGGACAGCTCGGCGTGGTCCTCGGCGACGACGACGGCCCGGTGTTCGAGGGCGGCGCGGGTGGTGGCGAGGGACCAGGCGGTGGCGGCGAGGGCGTCGTCCGGGTGCGCGTCGACGTGGTCGGCGAGCCGCGCCGCCTGCGCCGCCAGCGCCTCGGGGCGGCGCGCGGAAACCAGCACCGGTACGGGCCGCGGGTCCGCGTCGGGACGGGTGACGTCGGCGGAGGCGTCGTCGGCGGCAGCGGCCTGGGGGTCGGTCGGGGCGGCGGCGTCGGCGGCCCGGGTGCCGGTCGGGGCGTCGGCCCCGGCGGCGGACTCATCACCGGTCCGGGCCTCGGAGGCGGCGTCGGAGGCCGGGGCCGGGGCCTCTTCCACGATCACGTGGACGTTCGTGCCGCTCAGGCCGAACGACGACACACCGGCGCGCTTGGCGCGGCCGCGCTCCGGCCAGGCGACCGGCTCGGTCAGCAGCCGTACGCTCCCCGCGCTCCAGTCCACGTTGGGGCTGGGCTCGTCGACGTGCAGGGTGCGCGGCAGCACCCCGTGCCGCATCGCCTCCACCATCTTGATGACACCGCCGACACCCGCCGCGGCCTGCGCGTGTCCGATGTTCGACTTGAACGATCCCAGCCACAGCGGCTGGTCCGCGGGCCGCTCCCGCCCGTACGCCGCGATCAGGGCCTGCGCCTCGATCGGGTCGCCGAGGGTGGTGCCGGTGCCGTGCGCCTCGACGGCGTCGACGTCGGCGGGCGTCAGCCGCCCGGAGGCCAGCGCCTGCTGGATCACCCGCTGCTGCGAGGGACCGTTGGGCGCGGTGAGGCCGTTGGAGGCGCCGTCGGAGTTCATCGCCGAACCACGGATGACGGCCAGGACGGGGTGCCCGTGGCGGCGCGCGTCGGAGAGCCGCTCCACGAGGACCATGCCCGCACCCTCGGACCAGGTGGTGCCGTCCGCGGCCGCGGCGAAGGACTTGCAGCGCCCGTCCGCGGCCAGACCCCGGTCCTGGCTGAAGCCGACGAACGAGTCCGGGCTCGCCATGACGGTGACCCCGCCGGCGAGCGCCATCGTGCACTCGCCGGCCCGAACGGACTGGACGGCGAGGTGGAGCGCGACGAGCGAGGACGAGCAGGCGGTGTCGACGGTGACCGCCGGACCTTCCAGGCCCAGGCTGTACGCGACGCGCCCGGAGGCGACGCTGGCGAGCCCGCCGGTACCGCCGCCGCCCGGGTAGTCGTGGTAGACCACCCCGGCGAACACACCGGTCCGGCTGCCCTTCAGGGACGTGGGGTCGATCCCGGCCCGCTCCACGGCCTCCCAGGACACCTCCAGCAGCAGCCGCTGCTGCGGGTCGGTGTCACGGGCCTCACGCGGGCTGATCTTGAAGAAGTCGGCGTCGAACTCCCCCGCGTCGTGGAGGAATCCCCCCTCGCGGCAGTACGTCTTGCCGGGTGTGGCCGGCTCCGGGTCGTACAGGGCGTCCATGTCCCAGCCGCGCCCGTCCGGGAAGAGGGACACCGCGTCCCGGCCGGCGTCCACCAGCTGCCACAGGTCCTCGGGCGAGGCGATACCGCCCGGGAAGCGGCACCCCATCGCGACGATGGCCACCGGCTCCTGGCTCTGCTCCTCGGCCTCGCGCAACTGGCGCCGAGTGCGCTGGAGTTCGGTGGTGGCGCGCTTGAGATAGTCCCGGAGCTTCTCGTCGTTGCTCATCGAACCTCAACCAATCTAGAGCTGATCGCTGGCTAGGAGATGCCGAATTCGCTGTCGAGCACGTCGAACAGCTCCTCGTCGGTGACCGTTTCGAGGTCGGGCCCGTCCTCGGCGGGGCCGTTCGCGCCACGGGCATCGCGCCAGCGGCGTACGACGGCCTCCAGCCGGGCGGTGATGGCGTCCGCACGGGCGCCGATCACCTCCGTGTCCCCGCCGGTGGCGGGGAAGCCGGTGAGAACGGCCTCGATGCGGTCGAGTTCGGCCAGCGCGGCGGCGGCCGGGTCACCGCCCGCCGCCTCGGATTCCATCCGCTCGCCGAGGAAGGCGGCGGCGGCCCGGGGCGTCGGGTAGTCGAAGATCAGGGTGGCCGGCAGGTCGCAGCCGCTGGCCGCGGTGAGCCGCTTGCGCAGTTCCACGGCGGCCAGGGAGTCGAAGCCCGTGTCGCGGAAGGAGAGGTCCGCGTCGACGGCCGTGCTGGAGGCGTACCCGAGGACGACCGCGACGTGTGTACGGACCAGGCCGAGCAGGATCCGGCCGCGCTCGGCGGGGCTCTGCCCGTCGAGCTCGGCCCGCAGGGCCGCGGCGGCCTCCTGGGTCTCCTCGGCCGAGGGGACTTCGTGGACGACCGGCCCGGTGCCGGCGCCGGACCCGGTGGTACCGGCTGCGCCGACCCAGTAGTGGGTCCGCTGGAAGGGGTACGTCGGCAGTTCCACGATCCGGGCGCCGGCCCCGGCGTAGTACGCGGACCAGTCCACCCGCACGCCGTCCACGTGCAGCTGCGCGAGGGCTGCGACCAGGGCCTCCGGCTCGGGTCGGCCCCGGCGCTGGGCGGCGGCGATCACGGCTTCGGCGGCTTCGGCGCTCTGCTGGGCGATACCGGTCAGGATGCCGTCGGGACCGATCTCCAGGAACCGGGTGACGCCCTGCCCCTCCAGCGCCCGGACGGCGTCCGCGAAGCGGACGGCCTCGCGGACCTGGCCGACCCAGTACTCGGGCGACTGCCAGTCGGCGGAGGTCCTGCCGGTGACCGTCGAGACGATCCCGAACCTCGGCTCACCGTAGGACAGTTCAGCGGCCAGCGCGCGGAACTCGTCCAGCATCGGGTCCATCAGGGAGGAGTGGAAAGCGTGCGAGACCGCCAGACGGCTCGTCTTGCGACCGGCGGCGGCGAAGTGCTCACCGACGGCCAAGACGGCTGCCTCGACGCCCGAAACCACCACCGACTGCGGCCCGTTGACGGCGGCGATGCCCACGCCATCGGTCAGCAGCGGCAGCACCTCCTCCTCGCCGGCCTGCACCGCGAGCATCGCACCACCCGGAGGAAGCGCCTGCATCAGACGACCCCGCGCCACGACCAGCCGTGCCACATCCGCAAGCGAGAACACCCCGGCGACATGCGCCGCCGCCAGCTCCCCGATCGAGTGACCGGCCACGACGTCAGGCCGCACACCCCACGCCTCCACCAGCCGGAACAGAGCCACTTCCAGGGCGAACAGCGCGGGCTGGGTGACCGCGGTCGCGTTCAGCGCCTCCGCGTCCCCACCCCAGACGACGTCCTTCAGCGAACGCCCCAGGTGCACGTCGACCTCCGCGCACACCTCGTCGAAGGCCTCCGCGAACACCGGAAACGCCCCATACAGCTCACGCCCCATACCCAACTGCTGCGCACCCTGCCCCGTGAACAGGAACGCCGTCTTCCCGGTGTGGCGCAGTCGGCCGGTGATCACGGCGGGGTGTACCTCGCCCGCCGCCAGCGCCGTGAGCGCACTCTCACGGTCGCCGACGACCACCGCGCGGTGAGGGAACGCGCTCCGCGAGGCGGCCAGCGATAGCCCGATGTCCGAGGGGTCGGGCTGCGGGGCGTCGGTGACCCGCTCCAGCAGCCGCTCGGCCTGGGCGGCCAGCGCCTGCGGCGTCTTGCCGGACAACAGCCAGGGCGCCACGGGGAGTCCGGCCCGCACAGCCGGCTCCCCGGCTCTCGCGGGCGCCTCCTCGACGATCACGTGGGCGTTCGTCCCGCTGATCCCGAACGAGGACACGCCCGCCCGGCGCGGTCCGCCGGACGCCACCCAGTCACGGGCCTCGGTGAGCAGCTCCACGCTGCCCGCCTCCCAGTCGACCTGGTCCGAGGGGGTCTCGGCGTAGAGGCTCGGCGGCAGGACCCCGTGGCGCAGGGCCATCACCATCTTGATGACGCCCGCGACACCGGCGGCCGCCTGGCTGTGCCCCATGTTCGACTTGATGGAGCCCAGCCACAGCGGCCGGCCCTCCGGGCGCTCCTGGCCGTAGGTCTCCAGCAGGGCCTGTGCCTCGATGGGGTCGCCGAGGGTGGTGCCGGTGCCGTGCGCCTCGACGACGTCGACCTCGGCGGCCGACAGACCCGCGTCGGCCAGCGCCTTGCGGATGACCCGCTGTTGGGCCGGTCCGTTGGGGGCGGTGAGTCCGTTGCTGGCGCCGTCCTGGTTGAGCGCGGAGCCGCGGATCGTCGCGAGGACCGGGTGGCCGTTGCGCCGTGCGTCGGAGAGCCGCTCCAGGAGGAGGACGCCCGCGCCCTCGGAGCAGGCCACGCCGTCCGCCGCGGCGGAGAAGGACTTGGAGCGGCCGTCGGGGGCCAGGCCCTGCTGGGTGCTGAAGTAGACGAACATGTCGGGGGTCGACATGACGGTCACGCCGCCGGCCAGCGCCAGGTCGCACTCGCCGGAGCGCAGCGCCCGGGCGGCCATGTGGAGGGCGACCAGCGAGGAGGAGCAGGCGGTGTCGACGCTCACCGCAGGGCCTTCGAGCCCCAGGGTGTAGGCGACGCGCCCCGAGACGACGCTGCCGGCGGTGGTACTGCCGGGCTCCCGGCCGAGGGCGTAGTCGTGGTACATGACGCCGGCGAAGACCCCGGTGGAGCTGCCCTTGAGGGTGGTGGGGTCGATCCCGGCCCGCTCGATCGCCTCCCAGGAAACCTCCAGCAGCAGTCGCTGCTGCGGGTCCATCATCAGCGCCTCGTTGGGGCTGATCCCGAAGAACACCGGGTCGAACTCGGCCGCGTCGTACAGGAATCCGCCCTCGTCGGCGTAGGACTTGCCGGGGGTGCCGGGTTCCGGGTCGTAGACCTCCGGGTCCCAGCCGCGGTCGGCCGGGAACCCGCCGATGGCGTCGACCCCGTCCGCGACGAGCTGCCACAGCTCGTCGGGGGTGCTCACCCCGCCCGGGTAGCGGCAGCCCATCCCCACGATGACGATCGGGTCGTCATGGCGTCCGGGGCGGCGCTCGGCCTCGGCGAGGCGCCGACGGGCGTCCCGCAGGTCGGTCGTGGCCCGCTTCAGATATTCGAGAAGTCGCTCCTCGTTGCTCACCGAGACCTACTCCCTCTGGTCGACGAAAAGTGGCGACTCACTCGCGCTGCTGCCCGCGCTCCTGGTCCAGCCTTGATCCGTTCGAACGCTACTGAGACTCCGAGAGGGCGGCCTACCCTTAGCCCACCCCTGCCGAGGGCCCGGCCCGAGAAGGGGAAAACACGCCAAAAGACCGGGGTGCGTGACGGCTGTCGTGCAGCTGTCACGCACCCCGGTCCGGGTGTGCCGGCCCTCCTGGGTCAGGGGGGTCAGGGGGTCGCGGGGGTAGCGAGCTCGTTGTCGAGGATGTCGAAGAGCTCATCCGCGCTGACCTCGTGGAGGTCTTCGCCGCTGTCCGGGATCTCCGGTGCGGCATGCCCCTGGGCATAGTCAGGTTGTCCGTCGAGCCGCGCGGCCAGTTCCCTGAGCCGCTCGGCCAGCCGGTCGCGGTCGGGTCCGGCCGCCGGGGCGGCGGAGGTCAGCAGCTCCTCCAGCCGCTTGAGGTCGGCCTCCAGCCCCGGTGCCGCGGGGGTGGCGCGCGCGGGGACCAGCCGCCGGGCGAGGTACGCGGCCACCTCCGCCGCGCTCGGGTAGTCGAAGATCAGCGTCGCCGGCAGCCGCAGCCCGCTGGCCGCGGTCAGCTGGTTGCGCAGCTCCACCGAGCCGAGCGAGTCGAAGCCCAACTCACCGAAGGCGCGGTCGGGTTCGACGGCGTCGGCTGAGGCGTTCCCGAGCACGGTCGCCGCGTGGCCGCGTACGACGTCCAGGATGATCCGGGTCCGCTCCTCCTCGTCGTGACCGGCGATCCGTTCGGCCAGCGACACGCCCTGGGGCGCCCCGACACCGGGCCGCTTGCGGGCGGCCGGGACCAGCCCGCGCAGCAGCACGGGCAGTTCGTCGGTACGGGTCCTCAGCGCCGCCGCGTCCACCTGGAGCGGCACGGTGACCGCCGTACCCGACGCCAGTGACTGATCGAACAGGGCGAGCGCTTGGGCCTCCGAGAGGGCCGGGGTGCCGGCACGGCGCATCCGGTCCCGGTCGGCCTCGGTGAGGTGGGCGGCCATGCCGGTGTTGACGTCCCACAGGCCGAAGGCCATCGCGGTCGCGGGGAGGCCTTCGGCGTGGCGGTGGGCCGCCAGCGCGTCCAGGAACACGTTCGCCGCCGCGTAATTGCCCTGCCCCGCCGCCAACACCAGACCACCGGCCGAGGAGAACATCACGAACACCGACAGACCCAGATCCCTGGTCAACTCGTGCAGATGCCACGCCGCATCCGCCTTCGGCCGCAACACCGCATCCATCCGCTCAACCGTCAGCGCACCCACCACACCGTTGTCCGCGACACCCGCCACATGCACCACACCCGACAACGGATGCGCACCATCCACACCCGCCAACACCCCCGCGAGCGCCCCACGATCCGCCACATCACACGCGGCGACCGTGACACTGGCACCCAACCCGGACAGATCGGCTATCAGGTCCGTGACACCCGGGGCATCCGGACCACGCCGGCCCAGCAGCAACAGATGGCGCACCCCGTGCTCCACCACCAGATGCCGGGCCACCAGAGCACCCAGACCACCCGTACCACCGGTCACCAACACCGTGCCCGAACCATCCCACACCGGCCCGACTGCGCCTTCGGCGGTCAGCCGCGCCAGCCTGGGCACCAGCACCCCACCGGCCCGGACGGCCAGCTCCGCCTCACCCAGACCCGCAACCACCCCGAGATCCAGCGAATCGTCAGTGTCCACCAGCACGAACCGACCCGGATTCTCCGCCTGCGCCGACCGCACCAGACCCCACACCGGAGCCTGCCGCACATCCACCCGCTCACCATCGACGACAGCCACCGCACCACGCGTGACCACCACCAACGACCCACCCTCGAAACGAGGCTCCGACAGCCACTCCTGCACCACACCGAGCACCCGCCGGGCGTGTGCCCGTACATCGGCGAGTACGTCACCGGTCTCCGTGGCGGTGCAGTCCAGCACCACGGTCGCCGGCACATCGGCGGCGTCCGCCACGTCCTCCCAGGCCGTCCAGTCGCCCGCGGCGGCCGGGGCCGCCTCCGGCGCGGGCTGCCAGCGGACGTGGAGCAGTGCGTCGCCCGTCCCCGCGCCCAGCTGCTCGGCCGATACGGGCCGGGAGAGGAGCGACTCGACGGACAGGACAGGGTTGCCCCGCTCGTCCGCGACGGTGAGCGCGAGCCCGTCCTGGTGGGCGGTCGGGGTGAGCCGCACGCGCAGTGCCCTGGCCCCCGCGGCGTGCAGGGCGACCCCGTTCCAGGCGAAGGGCAGCAGGGTCTGGCCGCCGCCCTCGCGGCCGGGGATGGCGAGCAGTCCGACGTGCATCGCCGCGTCGAGCAGGGCCGGGTGGAGACCGAAGCGGGCCGCGTCGGCGTGGGCGTGCTCCGGCAGGGCCACCTCGGCGTACAGCTCGTCGCCGCGCTGCCAGGCGGCCGTCAGGCCCTGGAAGACCGGGCCGTAGTGGTAGCCGGCGGCCGCGAGGTCCGGGTAGGCGTCGCCGACCGGGATCTCCTCGGCGCCCGTCGGGGGCCATTCGGTGAGCCCCTCCGCCCGCTCGGGCGCCACCGGTGACAGCAGGCCTTCGGCGTGGCGGGTCCAGGGCAGGTCCGGCTGGTCGTCGGGACGCGAGTGGATCGCCACGGTCCGGCGTCCGGAGTCGTCGGCGGGACCGACCGCCACCTGGACGGCGATGCCGCCCCGGGCGGGGAGGATCAGCGGGGCCTGGAGGGTGAGTTCCTCCAGCAGCCCGCAGCCCAGCCGCTCGCCGGCCCGCACGGCCAGCTCCACGAAACCGGTGCCGGGCAGCAGCACACTGCCGAGGACGTCGTGGTCGGTGACCCAGCCGTGCGTGCTCGCCGACAGCCGGCCGGTGAGTACGGCGCCGCCCTCGTCGGGCAGCTCGACGGCCGCGCGGAGCACGGGGTGGTCGAGCCCGACCTGCCCGGTCTCCGCCGTGCCGCCGGCGGTAGCGGGGGCCGTCATCCAGAAGCGGGAGTGCTGGAAGGCGTAGGTGGGCAGTTCGACGCGGCGGGCACCGGCGGGTGCGAAGAACGCCTCCCAGTCCACGGCCACCCCGGTCACGTGCAGCTGCGCCAGGGCCGATACGAGCGTCTCGGCCTCGGGACGGCTGCGGCGGACGGCCGGTACGAGGACCAGGTCCAGGTCGGAGTCGACGCTCTGCGCGGCGAGACCGGTCAGGATCCCGTCGGGCCCGATCTCCAGGAACCGGGTCACCCCCTGCCCCTCCAACGCCCGGACGGCATCCGCGAAGCGGACCGCCTCGCGGACCTGGCCGACCCAGTACCCGGCCGACTGCCAGTCCGAGCACAACTCGCCCGTCACGGTGGAAACGACCCCGAACTTCGGCTCGGAGTAAGACAGTTCCGCCGCCAGGGCACGGAACTCGTCCAGCATCGGGTCCATCAGGGAGGAGTGGAAAGCGTGCGACACCGCCAGACGACTCGTCTTGCGACCGGCCGCGGCGAAGTGCTCACCAACGACCAGAACAGCCGCCTCCACACCCGAAACCACCACCGACTGCGGCCCGTTGACCGCGGCGATTCCAACCCCGTCGGTCAGCAGCGGCAGCACCTCATCCTCCGTCGCCTGCACGGCGAGCATCGCGCCACCGGCCGGAAGCGCCTGCATCAGACGACCACGCGCCACCACCAACCGCGCCGCATCCGCGAGCGAGAGGACACCCGCCACATGCGCGGCGGCCAGCTCACCGATCGAATGACCGGCCACCACATCGGGCCGCACACCCCACGCCTCCACCAGCCGGAACAGGGCCACTTCCAGGGCGAACAGCGCCGGCTGAGTGACCGCGGTCGCGTTCAGCGCCTCCGCGTCCCCACCCCACACCACATCCTTGAGCGAACGCCCCAGGTGCACGTCCACCTCCGCGCACACCGCGTCGAACGCGGCCGCGAACACCGGAAACGCCCCGTACAGCTCACGCCCCATCCCGAGACGCTGCGCACCCTGCCCCGTGAACAGGAACGCCGTCGAGCCCTTGGTCACCGTGCCGCTCAGCAGCCCCGGGTGCGATTGCCCCTCGGCCAGGGCGGCGAGCGCCTCCCTACGGTCACCGACCACCACGGCCCGGTGCTCCATCAGCCCGCGAGTGGTGGCGAGGCTGTGCCCGATGTCCTCGGGACGGTGTGCGTCCTCGGCCGCCAGCAGGCGTTCCGCCTGCCCGGCCAGGGCCTGCGGGGTCTTCGCCGACAGCAGCCACGGCACGACCGGCAGTGCGGCCCCCCTCTCCAGCCCGGTCTGCGGCTCCTCCGCGGGTGCCTGCTCCACGATCACGTGGGCGTTGGTGCCGCTCAGGCCGAAGGAGGAGATGCCCGCGCGGCGCGGACGGCCTTCGGCCTCCCAGTCCCGTGCCTCGGTGAGCAGTGCCACCTCACCCGCCGACCAGTCGATCTGGTCCGAGCGTTCCTCGGCGTGCAGCGTGGGCGGCAGGACGCCGTGCCGCATCGCCATCACCATCTTGATGATCCCGGCGACACCGGCCGCGGCCTGCGTGTGGCCGAAGTTCGACTTCACGGAGCCCAGCCACAGCGGCTGTCCCTCCGGGCGGCCCTGGCCGTAGGTGGCCAGCAGGGCCTGCGCCTCGATCGGGTCACCGAGCCGGGTGCCCGTACCGTGCGCCTCGACCGCGTCGACCTCGGCGGCCGACAGACCCGCGTCGGCCAGCGCCTGGCGGATCACCCGCTGCTGCGCGGGGCCGTTCGGGGCGGTGAGGCCGTTGCTCGCACCGTCCTGGTTGAGCGCCGAACCCTTGACGACGGCCAGGACCCGGTGACCGTTGCGCCGCGCGTCGGAGAGCCTCTCCAGCAGCAGCACACCCGCACCCTCACCCCAGCCCGTACCGTCCGCACCCGCCCCGAAGGACTTGCAGCGGCCGTCCGGGGAGAGGCCGCGCTGCCCGCTGAAGTACACGAGCATGTCCGGGGTGGACATCACGGTCACTCCGCCGGCCAGGGCGAGCGAGCACTCTCCGGAGCGCAGTGCCTGGGCGGCCATGTGCAGGGCCACCAGCGAGGAGGAGCAGGCGGTGTCCACGGTGACGGCCGGGCCTTCCAGACCCAGCGTGTAGGCGACCCGGCCGGAGACGAGGCTGCCCGCCGTGCCGCCCGCGTAGTCGTGGTACATCACACCGGCGTACACACCGGTGCGGCTGCCCTTCAGGGCGGCCGGGTCGACGCCCGCCCGCTCGACGGCCTCCCAGGAGATCTCCAGCAGCAGCCGCTGCTGGGGGTCCATGATCTGCGCCTCACGCGGGGAGATCCCGAAGAACGCCGGGTCGAACTCGGCCGCGTCGTACAGGAATCCGCCGTCACGGGCGTACGACTTGCCCGGCACGCCCGGCTCGGGGTCGTAGACGCCGGGGTCCCAGCCGCGGTCGTCGGGCAGGGGGGCGATGGCGTCGACCCCGCCCGCGACGAGCTGCCAGAGTCCTTCGGGTGTGGTGACCCCGCCGGGGTAGCGGCAGGCCATGCCGACGATGACGATGGGGTCGTCGTCAGCGCCCCGGACGGCGGCCGCGGCGGGCGCGGGCGTGGTGTCGGGGGTGCCGTCGAGCACTTCGAGGATGTGGGCGGCGACCGCTCCGGCCGTCGGGTAGTCGAAGATCAGCGTGGCGGGCAGCCGCAGGCCTGTCTCCTTGTCGAGCCGGTTGCGCAGTTCGACGGCGGTCAGCGAGTCGAAGCCCAGTTCGTCGAAGGCGCGCTGCGGTTCGATGGCGTCGCCGGACGCGTGGCCCAGTACGGCGGCGATCTTCGTACGGACCAGGTCGAGGACGGCTCCGGCGCGGTCGGTACCGGTCAGGCCGGCGAGCCGGTCGCGCAGCGCTCGGGAGCCGCCCCGGGCGGCCGCGCGGCGGCCGGGGGCCCGGACCAGGCGGCGCAGCAGGGCTGGGGTGTCGTCCGCGTGGGCGCGCAGGATCGCGAGGTCCAGGCGTACGGGGACGGTCGCGGCCTCGCCGGACGCCAGGGCGGCGTCGAAGAGGGCGAGGCCCTGCTCGGCGGAGATGGCCGGGGTGCCGGCCTGCCGCATCCGCTCCAGTTCGGCCTCGCCGAGCTGGGTGCCCATGCCGCCGCGGGTGTTCCAGAGGCCGAAGGCCAGGGAGGCGGCGGCGAGTCCGGCTGCGCGGCGGTGCGCGGCGAGTGCGTCGAGGAAGGCGTTGGCGGCGGCGTAGTTGGCCTGGCCCGTGGAGCCGAGGGTGCCGGCGATGGAGGAGAAGAGGACGAACGCGGTGAGGCCGTGGCCCTGGGTCAGCTCGTGCAGGTGCCAGGCCGCGTCGGCCTTGGGGGCGAGGACCGCGTCGAAGCGTTCGGGAGTGAGCGAGGTGAGCATGGCGTCGTCGAGCACACCGGCGGCGTGCACGATCCCGCGCAGCGGGTGCTGCGGGTCGATGCCGTCCAGCACGGCGGCCAGGGCCGACCGGTCGGCCACGTCGCAGGCGGCGATGGAGACCGTGGCGCCCGACTCGGCGAGTTCCGCGGCGAGTTCGGCGACCCCGGGGGCGTCCGGTCCGCGCCGGCCGACCAGCAGCAGCCGGCGCACTCCGTGCTCGGCGACCAGGTGGCGGGCGACGAGCCCACCCAGGCCGCCCGTACCGCCGGTGATCAGCACCGTTCCGTCGGCGTCCCACACCGGCTGCGCCTCCGTGGCGGTGGCAGCGGTGGCGCGTACCAGCCGGGGCACGGACACCCGGCCGTTCCGGACCGCCGACTCCGGCTCGCCGTCGGCCCGTACGCGGCCGAGGCCCTCGGTGCCGTCGGTGTCGACGAGGAGGAAGCGGCCCGGGTTCTCCGCCTGCGCCGCGCGCACCAGACCCCACACGGGGGCCTGCCGTACCTCGACGGTCTCGCCGTCACCGACGGCGACGGCACCCCGGGTGAGGAGCACGAGGGACGCCGCGGCGAAGCGCTGGTCCGCGAGCCAGGTGCGCAGCACGCCGAGGACCCGGTGGGTGACGGCGTGGACCGCGTCCACCACGTCCTCGTCCGTTCCGGCGGCGCAGTCGAGGACGACCGTGCCCTCGACGGGGCTGCCGTCGGCGGGTACGTCCTCCCAGCGCAGCCACTCCTGCGCCGCGGCCGGGTCGGCCGGCTGCCAGGCGACGCGGTACAGCGGGTCCTCGGCGCGGCCCGCGGCACGGGTGTCGTCCATCGCACGGCCCACGACCCCGCCGACGGCGGCGATCGGCGTGCCGTGGGCGTCGGAGAGCTCCAGCGCCAGGCTCTGCGGGGTGGGCCGGGTGATCCGGACCCTGGCCTGCCCGGTCCCCACGGCGTACAGCCGTACGTCCTTCCACACGAACGGCAGGACCGTCGCGCCGTCGTCGTCGGCACCTTCCACCATCGCGGCGTGCATCGCCGCGTCCAGCAGCGCCGGGTGCACCCCGTACGCGTCCGCCGCCGTGTCCTGCGGCAGCGCGACCTCGGCGTACAGCGCGTCCCCGTGCCGCCAGGCGGCCGTCAGGCCCTGGAAGGCGGGCCCGTAGGCGAGACCGCGCTCGCGCAGGGTCTCGTACGCGCCGTCGAGGGGCAGGGCGGCCGCGCCCGGCGGGGGCCAGGCGCTCAGGTCGAAGGCGGGCGCGTCCCCGCCCTCGGCCAGTACGCCTTCGGCGTGCAGGGTCCAGTCGGGCTCGCTCCCGGACTCCGGGAGGCCTTCCGGCCGTGCGTACACGCCGACCGTCCGGCGCCCGGTGTCATCGGGCGCCCCGACCACGATCTGCACGGCGACGGCGCCGTCCTCGGGGAGGACCAGCGGGGCGTGCAGGGCGAGTTCCTCCAGGACCTCGCAGCCCGCGTGGTCGCCCGCGCGGATCGCGAGTTCCACGAACCCCGCGCCGGGGAAGAGGATCGCGTCGCGCACCACGTGGTCGGCGAGCCACGGCTCGGCGGCGACGGCGAGCCTGCCCGTGAGGACCACCCCGCCGGAGTCGGCGAGGGAGACCACGGCGCCGAGCAGCGGGTGGTGGGGCGTGGACAGCCCGGCGGGTACCTGGCCGCCGGGGCGGAAGGCGTCGATCCAGAACCGGGTGCGCTGGAAGGGGTAGGTGGGCAGGTCGATGCGGCGGGCGCCGGTGGGGGCGTAGAACGCCTCCCAGTCGACGCGTACGCCGTCCACGTGGAGGTGAGCGAGGGCCGATACGAGGGTCTCGGCCTCGGGCTTGTTCCGGCGGACGGCCGGTACGAGGACCAGGTCCTGGTCGGAGTCGACGCTCTGCGCGGCGAGACCGGTCAGGATCCCGTCGGGCCCGATCTCCAGGAACCGGGTCACCCCCTGCCCCTCCAACGTCCGCACCGCGTCAGCGAAGCGGACCGCCTCGCGGACCTGGCCGACCCAGTACCCGGCCGACTGCCAGTCCGAGCACAACTCGCCCGTCACGGTGGAAACGACCCCGAACTTCGGCTCGGAGTACGACAGTTCCGCCGCCAGAGCGCGGAACTCGTCCAGCATCGGGTCCATCAGGGAGGAGTGGAAAGCGTGCGACACCGCCAGGCGGCTGGTCTTGCGACCGGCGGCGGCGAAGTGCTCACCAACGGCCAGAACAGCCGCCTCCACACCCGAAACCACCACCGACTGCGGCCCGTTGACGGCAGCAATGCCCACGCCGTCGGTCAGCAGCGGCAGGACCTCGTCCTCCGTCGCCTGCACCGCGAGCATCGCACCACCCGCAGGAAGCCCCTGCATCAGACGACCACGCGCCACCACCAACCGCGCCGCATCCGCGAGCGAGAACACCCCCGCGACATGCGCCGCCGCCAGCTCACCAATCGAGTGACCAGCGACGACGTCAGGCCGCACACCCCACGCCTCCACCAGCCGGAACAGAGCCACTTCCAGGGCGAACAGCGCCGGCTGAGTGACCGCGGTCGCGTTCAGCGCCTCCGCGTCCCCACCCCACACGACGTCCTTCAGAGAACGCCCCAGGTGCACGTCAACTTCCGCACACACCGCGTCGAAGGCCTCCGCGAACACCGGAAACGCCTCGTACAGCTCACGGCCCATCCCCAACCGCTGCGCGCCCTGCCCCGTGAACAGGAACGCCGTCCGGCCGCCCTGCCGGGCCTGGCCGGTGATCAGAGCCGGGTGCTCCTCCCCCGCCGCCAGCGCGGCCAGCGCGGCCGCGTGATCGCCGACCACCATCGCCCGGTACTCGAAGAGGGAACGGGTCGCCGCCAGGGAGTGGCCGACGTCCACGGGGTTCGGGTCGTGTGCGCGCAGCGTGTCCAGCAGGCCCCGCGCCTGGTCGGCCAGCGCCTGCGGGGCCTTCGCGGACACCGGCCAGGGCGCCGCCGCCACGCCCGTGGGCGGGGCCGGGGCTTCGGTCGTGTGGGCCTCCGGCTGCTCGGGGGCCTGCTCCACGATCACGTGGGCGTTGGTGCCGCTCAACCCGAACGAGGAGATGCCCGCGCGCCGCGGGCGGCCTTCGGCCTGCCATTCCCGTGCCTCGGTGAGCAGTTCCACGTCGCCGGCCGACCAGTCGACCTGGTCCGAGGGGGCGTCCACGTGCAGGGTCCTGGGCAGGACGCCGTGGCGCATGGCCATGACCATCTTGATGATGCCCGCGACGCCCGCGGCGGCCTGCGTGTGCCCGAAGTTCGACTTCACGGAGCCCAGCCACAGCGGCCGGCCCGCCGGGCGCTTGCGGCCGTACGTCGCCAACAGCGCCTGCGCCTCGATGGGGTCGCCGAGCCGGGTTCCGGTGCCGTGCGCCTCGACCGCGTCCACGTCGGCGGCCGACAGTCCGGCGTCGGCGAGGGCCTGCCGGATGACGCGCTGCTGGGCGGGGCCGTTGGGGACGGTCATGGCGCTCGACGCGCCGTCCTGGTTGACGGCGGAGCCGCTGACCAGTGCGAGGACCGGGTGACCGTTGCGACGGGCGTCGGAGAGCCGCTCCAGGAGCAGCACGCCGGCGCCCTCGCCCCAGCCGGTGCCGTCGGCCGCGGCGGCGAAGGGCTTGCAGCGGCCGTCGGCGGCGAGCCCGCGCTGCCCGCTGAAGTACACGAGCATGTCCGGGGTGGACATCACGGTGACACCGCCGGCCAGCGCCAGGTCGCACTCGCCCGCCCGCAGGGCCTGGGCGGCCATGTGCAGGGCGACCAGGGAGGACGAGCAGGCGGTGTCCACGGTGACGGCCGGGCCTTCCAGGCCCAGCGTGTACGAGGTGCGGCCGGAGACGAAGCTGCCCGCGGCGCCGTCGGCGTAGTCGTGGTACATCACACCGGCGTACACACCGGTGCGGCTGCCCTTCAGTGACGTGGGGTCGACGCCGGCCCGCTCGACGGCCTCCCAGGAGATCTCCAGCAGCAGCCGCTGCTGGGGGTCCATGGTCAGCGCCTCGCGCGGGGAGATCCCGAAGAACGCCGGGTCGAACTCGGCGGCGTCGTAGAGGAACGCGCCGTCACGGGCGTAGGACTTGCCGGGCACGCCCGGCTCGGGGTCGTAGACGCCCGGGTCCCAGCCCCGGTCGGCGGGGAAGCCGGACACCGCGTCGGTGCCGTCGGCGACCAGCCGCCACAGTCCCTCCGGGGTTCCGGCCCCGCCGGGGTAACGGCAGGCCATCGCCACGATGGCGATCGGGTCGTTGCTCGCCGCCGTCAGCCGCGCGTTCTCTTCACGCAGTCGCTCGTTGTCCGTGAGGGACTTGCGCAGTGCCGCTACGACCTGTTCCACCGATGTGCTCACGTCGTCCTCGAATTCCGGTCGGTCGGGTCAGGTTCTGCTGAGGTGGGTTCGGCTGCCTTCGGGTTCAGCTGAGTTCGCCGCCGGCCATGGCGGCACGGATGAGGTCGTCCACACCCATGTCCTCGATGGCCGCTCCCTGGTCCGCCGGTTCGGCGTCGGGCTCGGCGGCCGGGCCGGCCGCCGCTGTCCGGGCCAGGCCGAGAAGGGCGTCGAGCAGGCCCGCCTCGCGCAGCCGGGCCGCCGGGATCGACAGCAGGGCCCGCCTGATGGCGTCCTCGTCGAGCTGAGCTCCGGCCGTGCTGGCCGGCTCCTCCTCGGGTTCCAGTTCCTCGCGCAGGAATCCGGCCAGGGCCCCCGAGTTGGGGTAGTCGAACATCAGCGTGGCGGGCAGGCGCAACCCGGTCGCCTTCTGGAGCCGGTTGCGCAGTTCGATCGCGCCGAGCGAGTCCAGTCCCAGTTCGGTGAACCCGCGGTCGGCCGGGACGCCGGCCGGGTCGCCGTGACCGAGGACGGCCGCCGCGTGGACCCGTACGAGTTCTTCCAGGTAGCGGACCCGCTCGGGTCCGGCGGTCAGTCCGGCCAGCTTGGCCCGGACCAGGGTGCCTCCGGTGTCGGCGGCGCCCGCGGAGGGCACCGGGGCCGCCTTGACGGGCTTGCGGACGGGCGGGCCGGCCAGGGCCCGCAGCAGGGCCGGGATCTCGTCGGCCCGCTCGCGCAGTGCGGTGCGGTCCAGCCGGACCGGTGCCAGCAGGGCGTCGTCCAGGCCCATGGCCTCGTCGAACAGGGCGAGCCCGTCGGCGAAGGACAGCTCCAGCACACCGGAGCGGCTCATCCGGCGCAGGTCCGCCTCGGTCAGCTCCGGTCCCTCGCCCACGGTGCCTTCCCACAGGCCCCACGCGAGGGAGGTGGCGGCGAGCCCGGCGGCACGGCGTCCGGCGGCGAGGGCGTCGAGGAAGACGTTCGCCGCGGCATAGGTGGCCTGCCCGGCGGACAGGATCTGGCCGCCCGCCGAGGAGTACAGCACGAAGGCCGACAGGTCGAGGTCCTTGGTCAGTTCGTGCAGGTGCCAGGCCGCGTCGGCCTTGGGCCGCAGCACCTTGCTCACCTGCTCCTTGGTGACCGCTCCGACCAGGGCGTTGTCCATGACCCCTGCGGCGTGCACGACACCGGTGAGCGGGTGTGCGGCCGGGATCTCGTCGAGCAGGGCGGCCAGGGCGTACCGGTCGGCGGCGTCGACCGCGACGATCCGTACCTCGGCTCCGGCTTCGGTGAGTTCGGCGTGCAGGGCGGCGGCGCCCGGGGCGTCCGTGCCCCGGCGGCTGGTCAGGACGAGGTGGCGTACGCCCTGCTCGGTGACCAGGTGCCGGGCGAGCACGCCGCCCAGCAGGCCGGTGCCGCCGGTGATCAGCACGGTGCCCTCCGCGTCCCAGACCGGGGACGCGCCGGCGGGGGCGGTGGCGGGCACGTACCGGGGTACGAGGATCTCCCCGCGCCGGACGGCGATCTCCGGCTCCCCGGAGGCCACGGCGGCGGGCAGGGACCCTACGGACTCCGCCGCGTCGTCCAGGTCGACCACGGTGAAGCGGCCCGGATTCTCGGCCTGCGCGGCCCGCAGCACTCCCCACAGCGGGGCCTGCACCCAGTCCACGGGCGCCGCGTCGGGCCGCTGCGGGTCCACCGCCACCGCGTTGCGGGTGACGAGGACCAGCCGGGAGTCGGCGAACCGGGCGTCGGCGAGCCACTCCGCGAGTCCGTCGAGCAGCCGGCCGACGCCGGTGCGCACCTGCTCGGGCACGCCGCCGTTCGTACCGAAGACGTCGGACACGTCGGAGACGTCCGGCGGGGTCAGGACGACCGTGCCGGGCACCCGGGACTCCGCCGCGAGGCCGGCGAACGAGGCGACCTGCCGGAAGCCGGGCAGTGCCGCCCCGACCACGGCCCAGTCGGCGGTGTCCACCGGTGCGGCGGTCGGCTGCTGGGGCCGCGCCTGCCAGTCGACCCGGTGCAGGACGGCGTCGCGGCCGCCGCCGTCGCCCGCCAGCTGTTCGGCCGACACCTCGCGGACCACCAGCGATTCGACGGTCGCCACCGGCTCACCGGTCGGGGCACTGATCCGCAGGGCCACGGCGTCGGGGCCCGGCTTGGTCAACCGGACACGCAGCGCCGCAGCGCCGGTGGCGTGGAGGGTGACGCCGTTCCAGACGAACGGCAGGGCCGCCCGGACGGGGCCGTCGTGGTCCCCGTCGAAGATGCGCTCCGCGTGCAGGGCCGCGTCGAGCAGCGCCGGGTGCAGGGCGAACAGGGCGGCGTCGGTGCGGGCGTGCTCGGGCAGGGTGATCTCGGCGTAGAGCTCGTCGCCGCGCCGCCAGGCCGTCTTGAGGCCCTGGAAGACCGGGCCGTATCCGTAACCGAGGCCGGAGAGGTCCTCGTACATGCCGCTGACGTCCACCGGCTGGGCTCCGGCCGGCGGCCAGGACTCCAGGTCCGGGGTGGCGGGCGCCGGTTCGGGGGCGAGGACACCGCGGGCGTTGCGGGTCCAGGGGGCGTCCGCGGCCAGGCTCTCGGCGCGGGAGTAGACGGTGACGTCGCGCCGTCCGGACGGGTCGGCCTCGCCGACGACCACCTGGACCGCGACGCCGGTGCCCGCGGGCAGCAGCAGCGGGGTCTCCTGCGTCAGCTCCTCCAGCTGGGCGCAGCCCGCCTCCAGGCCGGCGCGGAGCGCCATCTCCACGTAGGCGGTGCCGGGCAGCAGGACGGTGCCGTGCACGGCGTGGTCGGCCAGCCACGGGTGGGTGACGGTGGAGAGCCTGCCGGTGAGGACCGGGGCTCCGGTCTCCGGGGAGACCACGACCGCGCTGAGCAGCGGATGCCCGGCGGCGAGCTGGCCCATGCCGGCGGCGTCCCCGACGGCGGCGGGGGCGTCGAGCCAGTAGCGGGTGCGCTGGAAGGCGTACGTGGGCAGGTCGACCCGGCGGGCGCCGCTGCCGTCGAAGAAGGCCTTCCAGTCGACGGCCGCTCCGGCGGTGTGGAGCCGTCCGAGCGCGGCGACGAGCGTCTCCGGCTCGGGGCGGTTCTTGCGGACGGCCGGTACGAGGACCACGTCCTGGTCGGAGTCGAGGCTCTGCCCGGCGAGACCGGTCAGGACGGCGTCGGGGCCGATCTCCAGGAACCGGGTGACGCCCTGCTCCTCCAGCGTCCGCACGGCGTCGGCGAAGCGGACGGCCTCGCGGACCTGGCCGACCCAGTACTCGGACGACCGCCAGTCCTCGCAGAGCTCACTCGTCACGGTGGAAACCACCGCCACACGCGGCGCCCCATATGCCAACCCACGTGCCACGGAACGGAATTCATCCAACATCGGGTCCATCAGGGAGGAGTGGAAGGCGTGCGAGACCGCCAGACGACTGGTCTTGCGACCGGCGGCGGCGAAGTGCTCACCGACGGCCAGGACGGCCGCCTCGACGCCCGAAACCACCACCGACTGCGGCCCGTTGACGGCGGCGATGCCCACGCCGTCGGTCAGCAGCGGCAGGACCTCGTCCTCCGTCGCCTGCACCGCGAGCATCGCGCCACCGGCCGGAAGCTCCTGCATCAGACGACCACGCGCCACCACCAACCGTGCCGCGTCCGCCAGCGAGAACACCCCGGCGACATGCGCCGCCGCCAGCTCACCAATCGAGTGACCGGCCACGACATCCGCCCTGACACCCCACGCCTCCACCAGCCGGAACAGGGCCACTTCCAGGGCGAACAGCGCCGGCTGAGTGAGCGCGGTCGCGTTCAGCGCCTCCGCGTCCTCACCCCACACGACGTCCTTCAGAGAACGCCCCAGGTGGACGTCGACCTCCGCGCACACCGCGTCGAAGGCCTCCGCGAACACCGGAAACGCCCCATACAGCTCACGCCCCATACCCAACCGCTGCGCCCCCTGCCCCGTGAACAGGAACGCCGTCCGGCCGCCCGTGCGCGCGGAGCCCCGTACGCCGTCACCGGCGGCGAGGGCGGCGAGTTCGCTCAGGGTGGCCTCGCGGTCTCCGGCGAGGACCATTGCCCGGTGTTCCAGCGCCGCCCGGCCGGTGGCCAGGGTGTAGGCGACGTCGGCGAGGCCGAGTTCCGGGTCGGCGAGCAGCCGGGCACGCAGCGCCTCGGCCTGGCGGGCCGGGGCCTGCGGGTCGGAGCCCGACAGCAGCAGCGGCACGGCCGGGGCGCCGGACGCCGTCGCGGCCGGGGCGGCCGTCCGCGCCGGGGCCGGGGCCTCCTCGACGATGAGGTGGGCGTTGGTGCCGCTGAGCCCGAACGAGGAGACGGTGGCGCGGCGCGGGCGGTCCGCGCGGCGCGGCCAGGGCCGGGCCTCGGTGAGCAGCCGGACGTTGCCGGCCTCCCAGTCGACCTCGGGCGAGGGCTCGTCCACGTGCAGGGTCTTGGGCATCAGGTCGTTGCGCAGGGCCATGACGGACTTGATGACACCGCTGACGCCGGCCGCGGCCTGGGCGTGGCCGATGTTGGACTTGATGGAGCCCAGCCACACCGGGTCGTCGGCGGGCCGTCCCTGCCCGTAGGTGGCGAGCAGGGCCTGGGCCTCGATCGGGTCGCCGAGGCGGGTTCCGGTGCCGTGGCCCTCCACGAGGTCCACGTCGGAGGTGGTGAGGCCGCAGGTGGCCAGCGCGCGCTGGATGACGCGCTGCTGCGAGGGCCCGTTGGGGGCGGTCAGGCCGTTGCTGGCGCCGTCCTGGTTGATGGCGGAGCCGCGGATCACGGCGAGTACGTCGTGTCCCAGGCGCTGGGCGTCGGAGAGCCGCTCCACGAGCAGCAGGCCGACGCCTTCGGCCCAGCCGGTGCCGTCCGCGCCGCCCGCGAAGGCCTTGCAGCGGCCGTCGGCGGAGAGTCCGCGCTGCTGGGCGAACTCGACGTAGATCTCGGGGGTCGACATCACGGTGACACCGCCGGCCAGGGCCATGGCGACCTCGCCGCGGCGCAGGGCCTGGCAGGCCATGTGGAGGGCGACCAGCGAGGAGGAGCAGGCGGTGTCGACGCTGACGGCGGGGCCTTCGAGGCCGAGGGCGTAGGCGACGCGGCCGGTGAGGATGGAGGCGGCGGTGCCGTTGCCGAGGTAGCCGGCGACGTCGTCGGGGATGTTCTGGAGGCGGGAGCCGTAGTCGTGGTACATGACGCCGGCGTAGACGCCGGTCTGGCTGCCGCGCATGGCGGACGGGTCGATGCCGGCGCGCTCGAACGCCTCCCAGGCGGCTTCCAGGAGGAGGCGCTGCTGGGGGTCCATGGCGATGGCCTCGCGGGGGCTGATCCCGAAGAACGCGGGGTCGAACTCGGCGGCGTCGTAGAGGAATCCGCCTTCGCGGGCGTACGTCTTCCCGTGCAGGCCGGGTTCCGGGTCGTAGATGGCGTCGGTGTCCCAGCCCCGGTCGGCGGGGAAGTCGGCGATGGCGTCGCGGCCTTCGGCGACGAGGTCCCACAGGTCCTCGGCGGAGCGCACCCCGCCGGGGAAGCGGCAGCTGATGCCGACGATCGCGATGGGCTCGTCGTCGGACAGGCCGACGGGGGCGGCCCGTTCGGCGGCCGGGTCGGGCTCGGCGCCGTCGTGGTCCGGGGCGAAGTGGTCCTGCGCGAGGTACTCGGCGACGGCCCGGGTGTTCGGGTAGTCGAAGACGAGGGTGACGGGCAGGCGCAGTCCGGTGGCCGCGTTGAGCGCGTTGCGCAGTTCGACGGCGGCGAGGGAGTCGAAGCCGAGTTCCTTGAAGGCGCGGTCGGCTCCGACGCTGTCGGCGGATTCGTGGCCGAGGACGGCCGCGACCTGGGTGGCGACCAGGTCGAGCAGGGCCCGGCCGCGTTCGGCGGCGGTGAGGGCGGCCAGCTTGCGGGCGAGGCCGTCGCCGCCGGGTGCGCTGTTCGCGGCGGCGCGCCGGGCCGTGGTGGGCCGGGCGACGGCGGCTCGCAGCAGCGGCGGGACGTCGGTGCCGCGGGCGTGCAGGGCGGCCGGGTCGACGGGCAGCGGGGCGAGCAGGGCGTGGCGGGTGCGCAGGGCTTCGTCGAAGAGTTCGAGACCGCGGCCCTCGGGGAGGGCGGGCAGGCCGAGCCGGTTCATCTTCTCTATGTCGGCGTCGGTGAGTTCGCCGCCGAGGCCGGTGTTGACGGCCCACAGTCCGTAGGCGAGGGCGGTGGCCGGGAGGCCCGCGGCCCGCCGGTGGGCGGCGAGGGCGTCGAGGAATACGTTGGCGGCGGCGTAGTTGCCCTGGCCGGCGGGGAGGACGAGGCCGCCCGCGGAGGAGAACAGGACGAACGCGGTGAGGTCGAGGCCGGCGGTCAGCTCGTGCAGGTGCCAGGCGGCGTCGGCCTTGGGCCGCATGACGGTGTTCAGGCTCTGCGGGGTGAGCGCGGCGATCAGGCCCGGGTCCACGACGCCCGCCGCGTGCACGATGCCGGTGAGCGGGTGCTCGTCCGGGATCGCGTCGAGTACGGCGGCCAGCGCGGACCGGTCGGCGGCGTCGCAGGCGGCGATCCGGACGTGTTCGGCTCCCGCTTCGACGAGCCGGCCGCGCAGTGCGGCGGAGCCGGGTGCGTCCGTGCCCCGGCGGCTGGTGAGGACCAGGTGCCGGACGCCGTGCCGGGTGACGAGGTGGTGGGCGAGGCGGGCGCCGAGGCCGCCGGTGCCGCCGGTGATCAGGACGGTGCCCCGGCCGCTCCAGGGGGCGTCGGCTTCGGGCACCGCCGTCCTGACGAGCCGCGGGGTGAGGAAGCGGCCGTCGCGCAGGGCGAGTTCGGGCTCGCCCTGTTCCAGGGCCAGCGCCACGAGGGCGGGGTCGACGTCGGCCGGCGCGGTGTCCTCGTCCGGGTCGGTGTCGAGCAGGACGATCCGGCCCGGGTTCTCGGCCTGCGCCGCCCGGACCAGGCCCCACACCGGGGCCTGGGTCAGGTCCGGGGCGGTGGCGGCGCCGGTGGCGACCGCGCCGCGGGTGACGACGACCAGCGTGGAGCTCCCGAACCGCTCGTCGGTGAGCCAGGACTGCATCAGGCCCAGTACGTACGAGGTGACCGCGCGGGCGGCGTCGGGGACCGGCCGGCCGGCCGGGGTGGGGCAGACTCCCAGGACGACGGCCGGGGTGTCGGCGTGGATGGTCAGCCCGTACTCGTCGAGGACGACGCCGGAGTACCCGGTGGGCCGGGCCGCCGCCGGGAGGGTGGTCCATTCGACATGCTGGAGGTCGTCGGTGAGGACTCCGTCGGCCGGCTCCAGCTGGTCGGCGGAGACGGACCGGCAGATCAGCGAGGCCACGGTCATCACCGGGCGGCCGGTTTCGTCGGCGACGACCATCGCCGACTCCTCGGCGCCGCGGATGCGGCGTACGTACACGCGCAGGGCGGCGGCTCCGGTGGCGTGCAGCGAGACGCCGCTCCAGGCGAAGGGCAGCAGCGCCTCGGTGCCGCCCTCGCCCTGGTCGACCAGGACGTCGACGTGCATGGCGGTGTCGAGGAGGGCGGGGTGCAGCCCGTACCCGGCGGCTTCGGCGCGCACCGTGTCGGGCAGCTCGACCTCGGCGAACAGCTCGTCGCCGCGCCGCCAGGCGGCCTTGAGGCCCTGGAAGGCGGGGCCGTAGCCGTAGCCCCGTTCGCGCAGCCGCTCGTAGGCGCCGGTGACCTCGACGGGGGTGGCGCCGCGCGGCGGCCACTGCGCCAGGTCGGCGTCGACCCGCGGGGGTGCGCCGGTGGCGAGGAAGCCGGTGGCGTGGCGGGTCCAGGCCCCGGCGGGGGCGCCGTCCAGGCGGGAGTGGATGTGCAGGGGGCGGCGGCCCGACTCGTCGGGGGCGCCGGCGACGACGCGCAGGGCGGCTCCGCCGTGCGCGGGCAGGACGAGCGGCGCCTCCAGGGTCAGTTCCTCCAGGAGGTCGCAGCCCACCTCGTCGCCGAGGCGTACAGCGAGCTCGACGAAGCCGGTGCCGGGGAGCAGGATCGCGCCGTGCACCGCGTGGTCGCCGACCCAGGGCTGTCCGGCCGCGGACAGCCGGCCGGTCAGGACGACGGAGCCCGACTCGGGCGAGAACACGGTCGCGCTGAGGATCGGGTGGGCGATCGGGTCGAGGCCGGCGGAGCCGACGTCGCCGGTCGGGGCCGGGACGTCGAGCCAGTAGCGCTTGCGCTGGAAGGCGTACGTGGGCAGGTCCACGAGCGGGCCGGGACGGCCGCTCCGGCCGAGGACGGCGGGCCAGGAGACGGCGCTGCCGCGTGCCCAGGCCGCGCCGACGCCGGTCAGCACCTCGCGTGCTTCGTCGCGGTCGCGGCGCAGCAGGGCGACGAAGCCGGTGTCCTCGCCGGTGGCCGAGCCCGCGCCGAGGGCGGTGAGGACGGCGTCGGGGCCGATCTCCAGGAAGGTGCGTACGCCGAGCGCCTCGGCGCGGCGGACGGCGTCGGCGAAGCGGACCGCCTCGCGGACCTGACCGACCCAGTACTCGGGCGACTGCCAGTCCTCGCAGAGCTCACCCGTCACGGTGGAAACCACCGCCACACGCGGCGGCGCATAGGTCACCGCACCCGCCACGGAACGGAACTCGTCCAGCATCGGGTCCATCAGGGAGGAGTGGAAGGCGTGCGAGACCGCCAGACGGCTCGTCTTGCGACCGGCGACGGTGAAGTGCTCACCGACGGCCAGGACGGCCGCCTCCGCACCCGAAACCACCACGGACTGCGGCCCGTTGACCGCCGCGACACCGACACCCTCCGTCAGCAGCGGAAGAACCTCGTCCTCCGTCGCCTGGACCGCGAGCATCGCGCCACCCGCAGGAAGCTCCTGCATCAGACGACCACGCGCCACCACCAGCCGGGCCGCGTCGGAGAGCGAGAACACCCCGGCGACATGCGCGGCGGCCAGCTCACCGATCGAGTGACCGGCAACGACATCGGGCTTGACGCCCCACGCCTCCACCAGCCGGAACAGGGCCACTTCCAGGGCGAACAGCGCGGGCTGGGTGACCGCGGTCGCGTTCAGCGCCTCCGCGTCCTCACCCCAGACGACGTCCTTCAGAGAACGCCCCAGGTGGACGTCGACCTCCGCGCACACCGCGTCGAACGCGGCGGCGAACTCGGGGAACGCCTCGTACAGTTCGCGGCCCATTCCGAGGCGCTGCGCGCCTTGACCCGTGAAGAGGAACGCCGTCTTCCCGTCCTGGGCCACGCCCGCGCCGGCGAGCTGCTCCAGCGAGCGGGAGAGTTCGGCGCGGTCGGCGCCCAGGGCCACGGCGCGGTGCTCCAGTGCCGCGCGGCCGGTGGCCAGCGTGTGGGCGGCTGCGGCCAGTTCCTCGTCGGAGAGGGCGTCGAGGCGCTCCCGCAGGCGGTCGGCCTGGGCCCGCAGGGCTTCGGTCGTGGCGCCGGAGACCGGCCAGGGGAGGGCGGGGAGGGGCCGGCCCGGCTCGGGGGCGGCGGACGCGTCGGCGGGAGCGGGCTCGGGTGCCTGCTCGATGATCACGTGGGCGTTGGTGCCGCTGATGCCGAACGAGGAGACGCCGGCCCGGCGGACGCCGCCGGGCGCCACCCAGTCGCGGGCCTCGGTGAGGAGTTCCACCTCGCCCGCCGACCAGTCGACCTGGTCCGAGGGGGTCTCGGCGTAGAGGGTGCGCGGCAGGACGCCGTGGTCCATGGCCATGACCATCTTGATGATCCCGGCGACACCGGCCGCGGCCTGCGTGTGACCCATGTTGGACTTGATGGAGCCCAGCCACAGCGGCCGGCCCTCGGGGCGGTCCTGGCCGTAGGTCTCCAGGAGGGCCTGCGCCTCGATCGGGTCACCGAGGCGGGTACCCGTGCCGTGCGCCTCGACCACGTCGACCTCGGCGGCCGACAGACCCGCGTCGGCCAGCGCCTGGCGGATCACCCGCTGCTGCGCCGGACCGTTCGGAGCGGTGAGGCCGTTGCTCGCACCGTCCTGGTTGAGCGCCGAACCCTTCACCACCGCCAGCACCCGGTGACCGTTGCGGCGGGCGTCGGAGAGCCGCTCCAGCAGCAGCACACCCGCACCCTCACCCCAGCCCGTACCGTCCGCACCCGCCCCGAAGGACTTGCAGCGGCCGTCGGAGGCGAGGCCGCGCTGGCGGCTCATGTCGAGGAAGGTGTCGGGGGTGGACATGATGGTGACTCCGCCGGCCAGGGCCAGCGAGCACTCGCCCGAGCGCAGTGAACGCGCGGCCATGTGCAGGGCCACCAGGGACGAGGAGCAGGCCGTGTCGACGCTGACCGCGGGGCCTTCGAGGCCGAGGGCGTAGGCGACGCGCCCTGAGACCACGCTGGCGAGGCTGCCGTTGCCGTGGTAGCCGGCCACGTCCTCGGGGAGCGGGCCGAGCCGCAGGCCCCAGTCGTGGTACATCACGCCGGCGAAGACGCCGGTGTTGCTGCCCTTGACGGACCGGGGGTCCATCCCGGCTCGTTCGAAGGTCTCCCAGGCGACTTCGAGCAGGAGCCGCTGCTGCGGGTCCATGGCCTGGGCCTCGCGGGGGCTGATCCCGAAGAACGCGGGGTCGAACTGGGCCGCGTCGTAGAGGAATCCGCCCTCGGTGGAGTAGGTCCTGCCGGGCTTGCCGATCTCCGGGTCGTACAGGTCGGCGGCCCAGCCGCGGTCGGCGGGGAAGGGGCCGATGGCGTCGGAGCCCTCGGCGACGAGCTGCCACAGGTCCTCGGGCGAGGAGACCCCGCCCGGGTAGCGGCAGGCCATGCCGACGATCACGATCGGGTCGTCGGAGGCGGCGGCGGAGCCCTCGCCCGCCGCGGGGCGGGTCTCGGCAGTCGCGGTGGGGGCGGCCGCGCCGAGCAGCTTGGTGACGAGGTGTTCGGCGAGGGCGGTGGCCGTCGGGTAGTCGAAGGTCAGCGTCGCGCTGAGACGCAGGCCGGTGGCGCTGGAGAGCCGGTTGCGCAGCTCGACGGCGGCCAGCGAGTCGAAGCCGGTCTCGGTGAAGGCGCGGGTGGCAGTGACCTCCTCGGCGCTCTGGTAGCCGAGGACGGCCGCGGCTTCGGTGCGGACCAGCAGCAGGACGGTGGCGAGGCGGTCGGCGGCGGCGAGTCCGGCGAGCTGGGCGGCGAGCGGGCCGGGGCCGGTCGCGGTGGCGGTCGCGGAGGCGGTGCCCGCGGCGGCGGGGCGGCGTACGGCGCTGCGCACGAGGGCGCGCAGCAGGGTGGGGGTGCCGTCGGCGCGGCCGCGTACGGCGCGGTGGTTGACGCGTACGGGGACCACGGCCGGCTCGTGGCCGGCGAGGGCGTCGTCGAGCCGGGCGAGGTTCTCCTCGAAGGACAGGGAGTCCAGGCCGAGGCGCTCGATGCGGGTCAGGGCGGCCGCGTCGAGCGTGGCTCCCATGCCGCCGCCGCCGGCCCACAGACCCCAGGCGAGGGAGGTGACGACCTGCCCGGCGGCGGCGCGGTGGGCGGCCAGCGCGTCGAGGAAGAGGTTGGCGGCGGCGTAGTTGCCCTGGCCGGCGCCGTCGAGGACGGTGGAGGCGGAGGAGAACAGGACGAACGCGGTGAGGTCGAGGCCTGCGGTCAGCTCGTGCAGGTTCCAGGCGGCGTCCACCTTGGGCCGCAGGACGGTGTCGAGCCGCTGCGGGGTGAGGGAGCCGACGAGACCGTCGTCGATGACGCCGGCGGCGTGGACGACGGCCGTCAGCGGGTGGGCAGCGGGGATCTGTGCGAGCAGGGCGGCCAGTGCGTCGCGGTCGGCGACGTCGGTGGCGGTGACGGTGGCCCGGGCGCCCGCCGCGGCGAGCGCGGCGACCAGTTCGCGGGCGCCGGGGGCGTCGGGGCCGCGCCGGCTGGTGAGCAGGAGGTGGCGTACGCCGTGCCGCTCGACGAGGTGTCGGGCGAGCTCGGCGCCCACGCCGCCGGTGCCGCCGGTGATCAGCACGGTGCCGGTGGCGTCCCAGGGCGAGGGCCGGTCCTCCGCGGGGGCGGGCACGGCGGCCAGCCTCGGCACGTACGACTCGGTTCCGCGCAGGGCGAGCTCGGGCTCCCGGCCGGCGGCGAGGGCCCGGCCGAGGGCGGCTTCACCGGCCGCGTCGGTGTCGACGAGTACGAAGCGGCCGGGGTTCTCCGCCTCGGCCGAGCGGACCAGACCCCAGACGGGAGCCTGCGCGAGGTCGACGTCGGTTCCGGGCACGGAGGCGCCGTGGCGGGTGACGACGACGAGGCGGGAGTCGGCGTAGCGCTCGTCGGCCAGCCAGGCCTGTACGGCGGTCAGTGCGTCGGCGGTGACCGCGCGGACGGCGGCGGGCAGGTCGCCGTCCGGGGTGGGCAGGGCGCGGTGGACGACGAGCGGCGGCACGGCGGCGCCGTCGGCCACGTCGGCCAGTGCCGTGAACTCGGGTGCGTGCGACGGGAGTTCGACGGGGTTCCACTGGACGCGCAGCAGGGGGTCGGGCCGGTCCCCGGCGAGCTGGTCCGCGGTGACGGCGCGCAGCAGCAGGGAGTCGATCCGGGCGACGGGGGCTCCGTCGGGGCCGGCGACGGTCACCGCGAGTTCCTCGCGGCCCCGGGCGGTGATCCGGACGCGTACGGAGGCCGCGCCGGCGGCGTGCAGGGCGACGCCGTTCCAGGAGAACGGGATCCAGGTGCCCTCGGGGCGGTTGCCCCGGGCGGACAGGGCGTGGTCGGCGGGGTGCAGGGCGGCGTCCAGCAGGGCCGGGTGCAGTCCGAAGCCCGCCGCGTCGGCGCGGGCCGGCTGCGGGAGTTCCACGTCGGCGAACACCTCGCCGTCGAGGAGCCAGGCGGCGCGGACGCCGTGGAAGGAGGGCCCGTACCCGTACCCCTCGTCGGCCATGTCGCCGTACAGGTCGCCGACGTCCAGGGACACGGCGCCGGCCGGGGGCCACTGGCCCGCCAGGGCGGCGGCGTCGGGCGCGGGGGCCGAGGGGGCGAGCACGCCGGTGGCGTGGCACACCCAGGTGTCCTCGGCGGCGTCGGCGGCGTCCGTGCGCGAGTGGCACTCGATGGTCCGGCGGCCCGCGGCGTCGGGGGCGGCGACCAGGACCTGGAGTGCGACGCCGCCCGTCCGGGGGAGCACCAGCGGGGACTGGAGGGTGAGCTCCTCGACCAGCTCGCAACCGGTCTCGGCGCCGGCCCGCAGGGCGAGTTCCACGAAGGCGGTGCCGGGCAGCAGGGTGGTGCCCGCGATGGTGTGGTCGGCGATCCAGGGGTGGGTGCGCAGCGAGAGGCGGCCGGTCAGCACGGTGCCGCCCGCGCCCGCGAGGCCGACGACCGACCCGAGCAGCGGGTGCCGGGCGGCGAGCTGGCCGAGCCCGGAGGGGTCGCCCGCCGCCTTCTCGGGGGCGATCCAGTAGCGCCGGGTGCGGAAGGCGTAGGTGGGCAGGTCGACGCGGCGGGTGGGGCGGCCGGCGTGGAGGACCTGCCAGTCGAGGTGCGCGCCGCGGGTGTGGGCGAGGGCGACGGCGTGGAGCGCTTCGCGGACCTCGTCCTTGCCGGCGCGCAGCAGCGGGGCGAACACGGTGTCGTCCTCGCGCTCTTCGGGCAGGCAGTTCTGGCCCATGGCGCTGAGGACCCCGTCGGGGCCGAGTTCCAGGAAGGTGCGGACACCGCCGTCCGCGACGAGCCAGCCGAGGGCGTCGGCGAAGCGGACGGCTTCGCGGACGTGGCCGGTCCAGTAGTCGGGCGAGCAGAGTTCCTCTGCGGTGGCGGGGCGGCCGGTGACGGTGGAGACCACGGGGATGCGCGGCGGGGCGTAGCTGAGGATCCCGGCGATCCGGCGGAACTCCGCCAGCATCGGCTCCATGAGCGGCGAGTGGAAGGCGTGGCTGACCCGCAGCCGCTTGGTCTTGCGGCCCAGGGCCTCGAAGTGTCCGGCGAGTTCCAGCGCCTGGGTCTCCTCGCCGGAGATCACCACGGACTCGGGGCCGTTGACGGCGGCGATGCCGATGCCGGCGCGTCCGTCGAGGAACGCCACGGCCTCCGCCTCGGTGGCCTGGACGGCGATCATGGCGCCGCCGCGGGGCAGTTCCTGCATCAGGCGGCCGCGCGCGGCGACGAGGGTGGCGGCGTCCTCGAGGGTGAGGACGCCCGCGACGTGGGCGGCGGCGATCTCGCCGATCGAGTGGCCGGCGAGGAAGTCGGGGCGTACGCCCCAGGATTCGACCAGGCGGTACAGGGCGACCTCGACGGCGAACAGCGCGGTCTGCGCATACCGCGTCTCGTCCAGCAGCGCGGCGGCCTCGGAGTCCGGCGCGGCGAAGAGCACGTCCCACAGCG
Source organism: Streptomyces sp. NPDC089915 (assembly GCF_040684675.1). Taxonomy (NCBI): domain Bacteria; kingdom Bacillati; phylum Actinomycetota; class Actinomycetes; order Kitasatosporales; family Streptomycetaceae; genus Streptomyces; species Streptomyces sp. NPDC089915. Next base: position 213,573 of record NZ_JBFBGN010000001.1, read on the forward strand.
AGGTGTCGAGCTGGAGGTCGAGCCAGCCGATGGCGTCGGCGAGGGCGTCCGCGAAGACCGGGTGGGCGTCGTAGAGCTGCCGGCCCATGGCCAGGCGCTGGCTGCCCTGGCCGGTGAAGAGGAACGCGAGGCGCCCGGCGGGCAGGGCGCCGGTGCGCAGGCCGGGGGCGGTGGTGTCGCCGGCCGCGAGGGCGCGCAGGCCGTCGAGGAGCTCGTCGCGGTCGGCGGCGAGGACGGTGGCGCGGTGTTCGAGTGCGGCTCGGCCGGTGCCGAGGGCGTGGCCGAGGTCGTCGGGGGTCAGGTCGGACCGCTCGGCGAGGAAGCCGGCGAGCCGCTCGGCCTGGGCGCGCAGCCCGTCCTCGGAGCGGGCGCTGACGGGCACGAGGGCTGGCCTTCCGGCGGGGAGCCCGGCGGCGGGCTCCGCACCGTCCGTACCGTCCGCACCGCCCGCACCGCCTGGGGCTCCCGGGGCTCCCGGGGCGAGGTCGCGCGGCGGCTCCTCGACGATCACGTGGGCGTTGGTGCCGCTGACGCCGAAGCCGGAGACGCCCGCACGGCGCGGCCGGTCCTCGGCCGCGGGCCACTCGACCGGCTCGGTGAGCAGCCGGACGGTCCCGGCCGACCAGTCGACGTTCCCGGTGGGCGCGTCGACGCCCAGGGTCCGCGGCAGTACGCCCTCGCGCATCGCCATGATCATCTTCATCAGGCCGGCCACACCGGCCGCGGCCTGGGTGTGCCCGAGGTTCGACTTGACCGAGCCGAGCCACAGCGGCCGGTCCTCGGGCCGCTCCTTGCCGTAGGTCGCGATCAGGGCGCGCGCCTCGATCGGGTCGCCGAGGGTGGTGCCCGTGCCGTGGGCCTCGACGGCGTCCACGTCGGCGGCCGACAGCCCGGCGTCGGCGAGGGCCTGGAGGATGACCCGCTGCTGGGCGGTGCCGCTGGGGGCGGTCAGGCCGTTGCTGGCGCCGTCCTGGTTGACGGCCGAGCCGCGGATGAGCGCGAGGACCTGGTGGCCGTTGCGGCGGGCGTCGGAGAGGCGTTCCACGACGAGCAGGCCGACGCCCTCCGCGAAGGAGGTCCCGTCGGCGGCCGCGGCGAACGCCTTGACGTGTCCGTCGGGGGCCAGCCCCCGCTGCCGGCTGAACTCGGTGAACAGGCCGGGGGTGCTCAGTACGGTGACACCGCCCGCCAGCGCCATGGAGCACTCGCCGCGGCGCAGCGACTGCACGGCCAGGTGCAGGGAGACCAGCGATCCGGAGCAGGCGGTGTCGACGGTGAGCGCGGGGCCTTCCAGACCGAGCGCGTACGCGACGCGGCCCGAGGTGACGCTGAGCGCGCCGCCGGTGACGAGGTAGCCGGTCAGTGCCTCGGGGGCGTCCTGGACGCGGGGCCCGTACTCGGAGGGGCCGGCGCCGATGAACACACCGGTGCGGCTGCCGCGCAGCGAGGTCGGGTCGATGCCGGTGCGCTCCAGTGCCTCCCAGGCCGTCTCCAGCAGCAGGCGCTGCTGCGGGTCCATGGCGAGGGCCTCGCGCGGGCCGATCCCGAAGAACTCGGCGTCGAAGTCCGGGGCGTCGTGCAGGAAGCCGCCGGTGCGGGTGTAGCAGGTGCCGGGGGTGGCGGGGTCGTCGTCGAAGAGGGCGTCGAGGTCCCAGCCGCGGTTGTCGGGGAAGGGGCCGACGGCACTCCCGCCCCGGGCGACCAGGTCCCACAGCTCCTCGGCGGAGCGCACCCCGCCGGGGAAGCGTCCGCTGACGCCGACGACGGCGATCGGCTCGCCGTCGTAACGGTCCGCGGCCTCGGCCGGGGCGGCCTGGGCAGCGGCCGGTGCGGCGGGCTCGCCGAGGAGTTCGGTGCGGACGCAGGCGGCCAGCAGCTCCGGGCTCGGGTGGTCGAACGCGGCGGTCACCGGGAGGCCGAGCCCGGTCGCGGCGTTGATCCGCGCGTGCAGGTCGACCAGCGCGATGGAGTCCAGGCCGAGTTCCTTGAAGGACGTCCCGGTCGTGACGGCCGGTTCGGTGTCGGGCCTGGCCTTGCGGAGGGCCGCCGCGGCCTGGGCGCAGACGAGGTCGAGGAGCAGTCTGGTCTGCTCGCTCGCGGGAAGTCCGGCCAGCCGGCCGGCCAGTGCGGCGCCCGGACGGTCCTCCGTGCCCGACAGGTCATCAGCGACAGGATCGAAGCCCGCGGACATCTGCACGCTCCCAGCTCGGTATCGATTGCCCCGGGTCGGTTCCGGCCACGGGGTGATCGCACGCTAGGTCGGCCGTGAACGGGCGCGACACCCCTATTCCCCCGGGCGTTGACCCTGCGTGCCACCCGCCGCAGCCCCGCTCCGCGCTCCTCGCGCCGGCCCCGGAGACGGCGTCGTCCCTGCTGAGCGGGGGTACGGGCCGGTACGGGCACGGTCAGGGGGGTGGTCGGTGTTCTCCGCGTGCGCCCCGGACGTTTTCAATGGCACGCACTGCCCAGGGCGCCGCCACCTGCGGGCCCCCGTGGCCGAAGAGACGGGTGGAGCATGTCAGTTGCCGATGTCAGTGTCCGAGTGGCCGAACTGGCCGCGATCAAGGAGTCCGCCGGGCTGGGCCCGTCGCCGAGTTCTTCCGAGGCGCAGCACGCCCGCGGCAAGCTGACCGTCCGCGAGCGGCTGGACCTGCTGTTCGATCCTGGCACCTTCCGGGAGATCGAGCAGCTCCGCCGCCACCGGGCCTCGGGCTTCGGCCTGGAGGACCGCCGGCCCCACACGGACGGGGTGGTGACCGGCTGGGGCAAGGTCGACGGCCGGAGGGTGTTCGTCTACGCGCACGACTTCCGGATCTTCGGCGGCTCGCTGGGCGAGGCGCACGCACAGAAGATCCACAAGGTGATGGACCTCGCCATCGCCGCGGGCGCCCCGCTGGTGTCGCTCAGCGACGGCGCGGGCGCCCGGATCCAGGAGGGCGTCACCGCGCTCGCCGGGTACGGCGGCATCTTCCGCCGCAACGTGGCGGCGTCCGGGGTGATCCCGCAGATCAGCGTGATGCTCGGGCCGTGCGCGGGCGGTGCCACGTACTCTCCCGCGCTGACGGACTACGTGTTCATGGTGCGCGACATCGCACAGATGTACATCACCGGCCCGGACGTGGTGCAGGCGGTGACCGGCGAGAAGATCAGCCACAACGACCTCGGCGGCGCGCAGGTGCACTCCGCGGTCTCGGGCGCGAGCGCGTTCCTCTACGACACCGAGGAGGAGTGCCTGGAGGAGGTGCGGCACCTGCTGTCGCTCCTGCCGTCCAACAACCGCGAACTGCCGCCCGCCGTGACCTGCGACGACCCGGCCGACCGGCGCAACGAGACCCTCTCCGAGCTGGTGCCGGCCGACCCCAACCGGTCGTACGACATGCGTACCGTGATCGAGGAGATCGTCGACGACGGCGACCTGTTCGAGGTGCACGCCAACTGGGCGACCAACATCATCTGCGGTCTGGGGCGGCTGGACGGCCACGTCGTCGGGATCGTCGCGAACCAGCCCGCGTCCCTCGCCGGGGTGCTGGACATCCACGCCTCGGAGAAGGCGGCGCGGTTCGTGCAGACCTGCGACGCGTTCAGCATCCCGCTGGTCACGCTCGTGGACGTCCCGGGCTTCCTGCCCGGCAGCGACCAGGAGCACAACGGCGTCATCCGGCACGGCGCGAAGCTGCTCTACGCGTACTGCGCGGCGACGGTGCCGCGGGTGCAGGTGATCCTGCGCAAGGCGTACGGCGGTGCGTACATCGTCATGGACTCCCGCTCGATCGGGGCGGACCTGTCCTTCGCATGGCCCACCAACGAGATCGCGGTGATGGGCGCGGAGGGCGCCGCGAACGTCGTCTTCCGCCGGGAGATCGCCGCCGCGGACGACCCCGAGACGGCGCGCGCGCAGCGCGTCAAGCAGTACCGCCAGGAGCTGATGCACCCCTACTACGCGGCCGAGCGCGGCCTCGTGGACGACGTCATCGACCCGGCCACCACCCGGCAGGTGCTCGTGGACGCGCTGGAGGCGCTGCGTGCCAAGCACGTGCCGCTGCCGGAGCGCAAGCACGGCAACCCGCCGTTCTGAGCCCCGTACGAAGACGCACCGGAACCGAGACCGAGGAGCACGCCCGATGACCGAGCGGGCCGAACCACTGATGAGGATCGAGCGCGGCGCCCCGGACAGCACCGAACTCGCCGCGCTCCTCCTCGTCCTGCTCTCCGCCGCCCGTCGGCGGGACGACACCGGGCCGGGCCCGGCCGGGCCCCGGGCCTCTGCCTGGGGCCCCGCGCGCGGCTGGCGCCCGCCCGGCACCTGGACCGCCCTGTGAGCCGGGCGGTCCCCACCGAACAGCACTCCCGTGTACATCCGAACCAGGACGGCGACCGACGATGACAGCACCAGCAGCAACAACGACTACTACTACGACGGCCGCCGCCGCCTGGCTGCGCCGGTTCCACCCCGCCGACGACGCCCCCGTACGGCTGTTCTGCCTCCCGCACGCGGGCGGCTCGGCGAGCTACTACTTCCCCGTGTCCCGGGCCCTGTCCCCGCGGGCCGATGTGGTGGCCGTGCAGTACCCGGGCCGCCAGGACCGGCGGCACGAGCCCTGCCTGGACGACGTACGGGAACTCGCGGACCGGCTCGTCACGCAGATGCTGCCGTCCTGCGACCGGCCGGTGGCCCTGTTCGGGCACAGTCTGGGCGCGACCCTCGGCTTCGAGGTGGCGCTGCGGCTGGAGGCGGCCGGCATCACGCCGGTGGCGCTGTTCGCCTCGGGACGCCGGGCCCCGTCCCGGCACCGCGAGGACGAGCGGGTCCACCAGGCCTCCGACGGACGGCTGCTGGCCACGATCCAGGGGATGAGCGGGACGGACGCCGCGGTCCTGGCCGACGACGAGCTGATGCGGGCGGTGCTGCCGGCGATCCGCGGCGACTACAAGGCCGCCGAGACCTACCGCTACCGCCCGGGTCCCCTGCTGAGCTGCCCGGTCGTGGTGCTCAACGGGGACAGCGACCCGGAGGTGACCCTGCGGGAGGCCGAGGGCTGGACCGACCACACCGACGGTCCCGTCTCCTTCCACCGGTACCCCGGCGGGCACTTCTACCTCAACGAGCACGCCGCCGAGGTGATCGCCCTGATCGCGCGGCGGCTCGCGTAGCCGGACACGCCGAAGGGCCCGGCTGCCGCGGGGCAGCCGGGCCCGGGGGACCGCGGGGCCGTCAGAGGTCGATGCGGGTTCCGTCGGCCGGGATCTCCGCGCCCGCCGCGATCACCGCGAGGTGGGTCGCGGAGTGCGGATCCGCCATCGGGTTGGTGTTGTTGAGGTGCGTGTAGGCCCAGCGCGTGTCCCGGTGGGTGGTGCTCCGCAGCCGCCGGACGTGCTCCAGGCTGCCGCCCTCCCCCTCCACCGGGAGGTGCCCCATCGCCGCCTGCGGGGCCGTCGTACCGGCCGCGCCCGTCGCACCGCCGAACTCCCGGGCGGTGTGGAACGTGCCGTCGAGCAGGACGTAGCCGGCCCCGGCGGTGAAGGCGTCGAAGCCCGGCGGCCAGCCGGCCAGGCAGGGCGCGTACACGAACACCCCGCCCGTGACCGGGTCCTCGAACCGGTAGGCGACCACCCAGGGGCCGGGCGTCTGCGCGGGCAGCGAGCGCGCGTACTTGGGGCGCTTGTCGCCGACCGCGAAGGCCGACACCCGGAGCCCCCCGACGTCCCGCACGGCGCCCGGGACCACCTCGGACCACTCCCAGCCGCTGTAGCCGCCGAGGATCCCCCGCACCGGGAAGCCCTCGCCTAGCGCCCCGAGGACGGCCCCGGGCGCCCATACCCGCAGTCCCGCCCCCTCCCGGAGCATCATCAGTCCCAGGGTGTGGTCGAGCTCGGCGTCGGTGAGCAGCACCCCGCGCACCGGTGTCTCGCGGGGGCCGGGGCCCGCCGCCAGTTCGGGGGTGCCGAGTATCTGGTGGCGGATGTCGGGCGAGGTGTTGACCAGGTACCAGTCGGTGCCGTTCGCGCTGACCGCGACCCCGTCCTGGTTCCGGGCGGGCGCACCGCCGGCGCAGACCTCGCAGGCGCAGTTCCACTGGGGGCAGCCGCCGCCCGCGGCGGTGCCGAGCAGGACGGCCCTCATCGGCCCGCCGCCGTCGCGTAGCCGCGCATCACCATCTGCGGCGCCTTCGCGCCGGGCGTCGCGAGCAGCAGGTCCACCGTTCCGCGCCGGGCGGACTTCGAGCAGACCGGGTCGGTCTCGGCGGCGTCGCCGGTGAGCAGGAAGGCCTGGCAGCGGCAGCCGCCGTGGTCGACGGAGCGGCGGTCGCAGCCGCGGCACAGGTCGGGCATCCAGTCCTCGCCCCGGTAGGCGTTGAAGGAGCCGGACTTGTACCAGATGTCACCGAGCGGCGTCCGCGTCACGTTGTCGAGCGAGAGCGTGGTGATCGCCCCGGCCGCCGGGCAGGGCAGCACGGTCCCGTCGGGGGCGACGGTGAGCTGGAGGGCGCCCCAGCCGTGCATGCAGGGCTTGGGGTAGGGCTCGTAGTAGTCGGCGAGGACGTACACGATCTCCATGCGGCCCTTGAGCCGCTCGATGGCGGCCCGGACGACGGGCTCGGCCGCCGCCAGCTGCTCGGGCGTGGGCATGAGGGCGGCGCGGTTGCGCAGCGCCCAGCCGTAGTACTGGGTGTTGGCGAGCTCCAGCCGGTCCGCGCCCATGGTCTCGGCCAGCTCGATGAGCCCGGCGATCTGGTCGTGGTTGCCGCGGTGCAGGACGGCGTTGACCGTCAGCGGCAGGCCGCGCTCGCGCACCAGCGCGGCCGCGGCGATCTTGTGGTGGTGCGCCTTGGCACCGGCCAGCAGATTGGCCCGTTCGGCGTTCGCGCCCTGCACCGACAGCTGTACGTGGTCCAGCCCGCGGTCGGCCAGGTCGGCGAGGCGGGCCTCGGTGAGCCCGAGCCCGCTGGTCACCAGGTTGACGTAGCAGCCGAGGCCGTTGACATGGGAGACCAGTTCGGGCAGGTCGGGGCGGGCCAGCGGTTCACCGCCGGACAGGTGCACCTGGAGGACCCCGATCTCGCGGGCCTGGGTGAACACGGTGGTCCACTGCTCGGTGCTCATCTCCTTCTCCCGCTCGATCAGTTCGAGCGGGTTGGAGCAGTAGCCGCAGTGCAGCGGGCAGCGGTGGGTGAGCTCGGCGAGCAGTCCCAGGGGCGGTGCCACCGAGCCCGCCTGATGGTCCGTCAGATCCATCGCACGACCCCGTTCTCGGCCAGCCTGCCCAGTACGGCGGCGACATCGCCCTCGCGCACCCCGGCGTACTTGGTGCCCAGCGCGTGGGCGATCTGCGGGACGGTGGTGTCGCCGTCGCAGAGTTCGAGCACCGAGACGGCGGTGCCGTTGGGTACGAGCACCCCCTCGGGGTGCAGCACGACATGGGTCTGGCGGGTGTTGTCGTAGACCAGCCGCACACCGCGGCCGAGTACGGGCCGGTTCACGGCCACTCCTTCTTCCGTTCGGGTTGTCACGCGGGCGTGGCGGCGGCGCGTTCGACGGCGTCGAGCATTTGCCACAGCACATCGCACTTGAAGGAGAGCGCGGCCACGGCCGCGTCCTGCTGCTCGCGGGTCGTGCTGTACCGCACGACGATGTCCAGGGTCCCCTTGCCCTCGCCGGAGACCGCTTCGATACGGTCCGTGAAGTAGGCCAGGTGCTCGGGGCGGATCCAGTCGTAGTGGGCGAGCATGTCGGTGACCCGGCGGGTCATCAGGTGCCCGGCGAACATCTCCGTCAGCCCCGAGGCGATGGCCTCGGTCCAGGGGCGGGTCCGGGCGAAGTTCACGTACGCGTCGACCGCGAAGCGCACCCCGGCCACCACGTGCCGCTCGTCCAGCACCTCTTCGCGGCTCAGCCCGACGGCCTGGCACAGGCGCAGCCAGCGCTCGATGCCGCCCTCGTCTTCGGCGGTGCCGTCGTGGTAGGCGAGGCGGTCCACCCAGGCGCGGCGGATCTCGGGAAGCGGGCAGTTGCTGATGATCGCCGCGTCCTTCTGCGGCAGCATGCGCTGGTAGTACCAGCGGTTCGCCGCCCAGAGCCGCAGCTCCCGGCGGTCCAGGCCGCCGCTGTGCAGCCGCTGGTGGAACGGGTGACCGCCCCAGTAGGAGGAGGAGAGCGCGCGCAGCGCGCCGATGAACTCGGACTCGTCCCGTGCTGCCGTCGCTGCCGTCATTGCCGTCACGTCGTCTCCGCCCACGGCGGGAGCCGGTGATACCGGACTCCCGCCGGCCGACCGTCGGTTCACTTCTCCAGGCGCGAGACGTAGGCGGTGACCTCGAACGCCGTCTCGAACGCGATGAAGTCCGGGGTGGTCCACATCTCGAGGGTCTCGGTGACTTCGGCCATGAGGGTGCTCCTTCACTCGTTTGCACATCCGATTTCGGCAGAAACCTAGGGCCCGCAGCCGCCCCGCGCCGATCCCCTAACCGCCCCTAACCCCCTCTGACCACCCCTGACGCGGCCGCTCCCGCGTAGTAGCGGCGACAGCCGCTGAGCATGCCCTCGGCGGAGAGGGTGAACACGTCCACGAAGTCGCGCTGTTGGGGGGCCAGGCGGCCCATGGCGACCACGCAGTCCCCGTCGGCGACGATGCGGGTGATGAGGTGGCGGGCCCCGGGCGGGCGGGGGCCCTCCAGTTCCGCGCCGAGGGCGCCGGTGTCCAGGAGCGAGCCGTAGCCGTCGAGGTCGCCCGCGTCGAGGTAGTCGTAGGCGAGGCGCACGTGGTCCACCCCGGAATCGGTGACGACACGGCTCGGATCACGCCGTCCGGTGTACCGGCTGTCCATCGAGGGGTCCTTTCCTACGGCCGCTCCGCGCGGTCGCGGTCCAGCGGTGCGGTGTGGTGGGGACAGCTTCCGGGAGGGCCGCAACTCGCCGCTATCGCGCCCCTATCACGCGGCCTGAGCGAACCGCCCCTGGCGTGCGGAAAGGACCTCCGCAAGGCTCCTGCCTGCACGGACGGGCCCGCGGGCACCGTTGGCCAGGGGGGCGGTTTTCAGCCAACGATGCTTCACCGCCACGAAATCTCCACACCATGGACAAGGGCTCATACGTTCGGCAAGACTGACCGGGCGCTCAACCACCTCACAAGCGCGGCTCCAGCTGGGAGACTCATGACCGTTTCGCCCGGCGGGGCACCGCACGCTCTTGAACCGGTGGCCTTCCGGATCCTCGGCCCCCTCTCGGTCATCGGCGCGGCCGGCCCCGTGCGCGTACCGCCGGGACGGCAGGAGGTCATCCTGGCCGCGCTCCTGCTGGAGGCCGACCGCGTCGTCAGCACCGACTACCTGGTGGACCTGATCTGGGAGGACGAGCCCCCGGACACCGCCCGCACCCAGGTGCAGATCTGCGTCTCGCGGCTGCGGAAGCTCTTCACCAAGGCGGGGGTCGCCGCCGCCATCACCACCCGCCCGCCCGGGTACGTCCTCAAGACCGAGGGCGAGCTCGTCGACGCCGTGCTGTTCGCCCGCCGGGTCGCCGACGCCCGGATCGCCGCCCGTCAGGGCCGCCTCGGCGCGTCCGCCGAACTCCTACGACAGGCGGGCGAGTTGTGGGAGGGGGCCTGCCTCAACGGGATCCCCAGCGAGACCCTGCGGGGCAAGGCCCTCCAGCTCGACGAGGAGCGGATGACGGCCACCGAGACCCGCATCGAGCTGGAGCTCGAACTCGGCCGCCACCACCAGCTGGTCGCGGAGGTCCAGACGCTGGTGCGCCAGGAGCCGCTCCGCGAACGGCTCCGCGGGCAGCTGATGCTGGCCCTGTACCGGTCGGGCCGCCAGGCCGAGGCCCTGGAGACCTACCGGGTCGGGCGGGAACTCCTCGTGGAGGAGCTGGGCCTGGAGCCCGGCAGTGAACTCCGCGGCCTGGAGGCGGCGATCCTCTCCGGCGAGGTGCCGCCCGCGCCGTCGGCCGCGCACGCCGAGACGGCCTTCGGCGCCACGGCCTCCCCGGGGCCGGCCGGGTCCCCGGGAGGCGCCGCGCACGGTGCCGGACCGGCCGCCGCCGTCCCCGGTACCGCCCCGCACGACTCGGCCGGCGCCCCCGGGCCGGAGGTCCCGTCGCACGCCGCCGGCCTGCCCGGCTCCCCCGCCTCCCCCGCGTACGGCGCCGCGCTCCCCGGGGGTGCGCCGGATCCCGGTGCGCCCATCGCCGAGGTCGCGGGCCCGGCGGGGCCGACCGCCGCCGAGGAGATTCCGCGTCAACTGCCCTCCGACACCTCCGACTTCGTCGGGGACGAGCTGCAGCTCGCGGCGGTCGAGCGGATCCTGCTCGGGGAGGACGGGCGGCGCGCCGTGGGCCTGGCCGTGATCGTCGGCAAGCCCGGCACCGGCAAGTCCACGCTGGCCACCCACCTGGGCCACCGGCTCGGCGAACACGCCTTCCCCGACGGCCAGTTGTACTGCGACCTGCGGGGCACGACCGGGTCCCCGGCCACCGCCACGGAGGTGCTCGGCCGATTCCTGCGGGCCCTGGGCATCCCCGGCCCGGTGATCCCCGAGTCCCAGGACGAGCGGGCCGAGATGTACCGCACCCTGCTGGCCCGGCGGCGGGTCCTGGTGGTCCTCGACGACGCCGCCTCCGAGCGCCAGGTGTGGCCCCTGCTGCCCGGCAGCAGCCGCTGCGCGGTCCTGGTCACCAGCCGGGTCCGGCTCACCGGGCTGCCGGGGGCGCACCGGGTCGAGCTGGACGTGATGGACACCGAGCGGGCCATGGAACTGCTGGGCCGGGTGATCGGCGAGGACCGGCTCGGGCGCGAGCGGGTGGCCGCGGAGGTGCTGATCCGCACGGTGGGCGGGCTGCCGCTGGCCCTGCGGATCGTGGCCGCGCGGCTCGCGGCCCGCCCGCACTGGAGCCTGGCCTCGATGGTGCAGCGGCTCGCCAACGAGCGGTACCGGCTGGACGAGCTGACGCACGGCGAGATGACCATGCGGGCGAGCCTGTCGCTGACCCACGACGGGCTGGCCGGGGAGGACCGGCGGCTGCTGCGGCTGCTGAGCCTCGCCCAGGGTCCGACCCTGCCCGGGTGGCTGGCCGGGGCGCTCCTCGACGACCACCGGCCCTTCCCCTCGGACCTGTTCGAGCCGCTGGTGGACGTGCAGATGCTGGACGTGGTGGGGGTGGAGTCCACCGGCGGGTTCCGGTACCGCTTCCACGAGATCATCCGGGTGTTCGCCCGGGAGCAGCTGGCCCTCAACGACGAGCCCGCCGTGCAGACGGCGGCGCTGGAACGGATGCTGGGCGGCTGGATGTCGCTGGCCGAGCAGGCGCACCGGCGGATCTACGGCGGCGACTTCACGGTGCTGCACGGCACGGCCCCGCGCTGGGTGCCGCCGGAGAGCTGCGTGTCGGAGCTGCTGGTGGACCCGCTGGAGTGGCTGGACAGCGAGCACGCCAACCTGGTGCAGGCCGTGGAGCACGCGGCGCGGGCCGGGATGGACGAGCTGTGCTGGGACCTGACGACGACCCTGGCCACCCTGTTCGAGGGCAAGGGGTACTTCGACGACTGGGAGCGCACCCACCAGCTGGCCCTGGAGTGCGCGCGTGCGGCCGGGAACACCCGGGGCGCGGCGGCCCTGCTGAGTTCGCTGGGCGTGCTGCACCTGGGGCGCAGCCAGCAGGAGGAGTCGCGGGCCGCGCTCGCCTCGGCGCTGGACCTGTTCCAGGAGGTCGGGGACCGGCAGGGGCTGGCGCTCTGCCACCGGGACCTGGCGCTGCTGGAGCGGATGCGCGGGGACGAGGAGCGGGCGCTGACCCTGTACGACCGGGCGCTGCGGGATTTCGACCAGGTCGGTGACGTGGTGGGCCGGGCCATCGTGCTGACCCAGAGCGCGCACATCTGGATGCGCCGGGGCCAGGTCACGGCGGCGCAGTCCCGGCTGGACGAGGCCCTGGGCATCTACCGTTCGGTGGGGTACACCGGCGGGCAGGCGCGGACCCTGCGGCGGGCCGGCCAGCTCCAGCAGGGGCAGGGGGAGCACGAGCGGGCGGTGCGGACCTTCATCGAGGTCCTGGAGCTGTGCCGGGACGACGGTGACGTGATCGGCGAGGGCCACCTGCTGCGGGACCTGGGGAACGCGCACGCCGAGCTGGGACGCCGGGAGGCGGCCCGGGGCTTCTACGCGCAGGCCCTGACGGTCCGTGAGCAGATCATGGACCACGGCGGGGCGGCGCTGGTGCGGCTGGACCTGGCGCGGCTGCTGTCCTCGGGCGGCGCGGCGGACCGGGCGCGGGCGCGCGAGCTGCTGGAGACGGCGGTGCGGGCGTTCCGTGAGCGGCGGATGGCGCCGGAACTGGCGGAGGCGGAGCGGATGCTCGACGCGGTGGGCCCGCTGCGTGCGGCCGTGGTCCCGTCGGTGATGGGGCCGGTGGCCGGGGCGGGCCTGCTGTCCGGGGGCGGGCCGGTGTCGGGCGCGGTGTCCCTGGGCTGACCGCCTGTGGTGCGGGCGGTGCCGGCCTTCGGCCCGTTGTGCGGGCGGTGCCGGTGGTGTGCTGGTCTTCGGCCTGCGGTGCGGCCGGTCTTCGGCCTGCGGTGCGGCCGGTCTTCGGCCTGCGGTGCGGCCGGTCTTCGGCCCGTAGTGCGGTGGGGGCCGGTCTTCGGCCTGCGGTGCGGGTGGTGCGCCGGCGGCCGTGGTGCCGCCGGGGCTGACGTCCGGGCCGGTGTCAGTCCCAGGGGTTGGTGGCGGTGCTGGAGGACGGCGACGGGGTGGCCTGCGGGGCGGCCGGGGCCGGGGCGGTGACGCCGGTGGGGGTCGGGGCGGAGGCGGCGTCGGCCTGGGCCATCTGGGTCCCGAAGAAGAGGGTGGCTCCGGCGATGGCGGCGGTGACGAGGGCGGCGCGGAGGGCGGGGGCGAGGTTCATGTCCGTGTCCTTTCGGCGGTGCGTCCCGGCTGTTCCGGGCCGCTTCCTTCCTTGTGGGCACCACGTTAGGAAGGGCCGGAATCCCGGCACCGTCCCCGCCGTTATCCCCGCGCTATCACGGGACGGCCGGCGGCGGGCGGCGGGTGATAGCGGTGATAGGGGCCGTCCGGCGGGGGCGCCCGGGGATAGCGTCCGGGCCCCGGGGCGTGCGCGCCGGGGGATGCCTCCGGGATAAGGGCGCTGCCGACGATGGGGTCAGGAACCGGGCTGCACCACCCCAGCCCCGTCGTTCCCCACCACCTTCGCCGGGAGCGCCATCGTGAACACCATCGCCGTGCAGTCCGTCCCCTCCTCCGCCGTCCACCGGACCGCGCCCGCCGTCCCCGCCCCGCCGGCCGGGGCGGGCCCCGCGCAGGACTCCACCCCCCTCGGCTCGCTGATCCGGGCGCACCGGCTGCGCATCGGGCTGACCCAGCGGGAGCTGGCCGACCTGTCCACCATCAGCGTGCGGGCCATCCGCGACCTGGAGCAGGGCAAGGCGAGACGGCCGCGTACGGACACGGTGCGGCTGATGGCGGACGCCCTGCGGCTGGGCCCGCGGGCCCGGGCGGCGCTGGAGGCGGCCGCCCAGCAGGGCCGCGGCACCGGCGGGGGCTGGGCGGAGCCGCCGGCGCCGCCGACGGCCCTGCACGCGATGGCGGGCCGGGCGGGCGAGGAGGCCGTCCTGACGGGCGAGCTGGCGGCGGCGACGGAGCGGCTGGTGAACGTGGTCGGGCTGGCCGGGTCGGGGAAGACGCGGCTGGCGCTGGCGGTGGCGGAGCGACTGCACGGGATGGGCCTGCCGGTGCTGTGGCACGCCTTCCCCGGCAGCCCGGCCGAGTACCTGAGCTGCCACGAACGGGAGCTGACGGACCGTCTGGCCGCCTTGGCAGCCCATCTGTTCGGGTTCGGCCCGGGGCTGGACGAGTCGGCCGCCGGGGGCACGGCGGCCCTCGCGGAGCTCCTCGGCGAGGCCCCGGCGCTGCTGGTGCTGGACGGGGCGCCGGCCGTGGCGCCGCGGGTGGACCGGCTGACCGGCCTGCTGCGGGCCTGCCCGGGGCTGCGGCTGCTGGTGACCTCGGACGCGCCCTGGGGGGTGCCCGGGGAACGGATCTTCCTGCTGTCGCCGCTGGAGGTGCCGGAGGAGGGCGCGGACCCGGGTGCGAACCCGGCGGTGCGGGTCTTCCTGGACCATGTGCGGCGCTCGCGGCCGGAGTTCACCGCGGGTCCGGCCGAGCTGGAGCGGGCCGCCGGGGTGTGCCGGGTGCTGGACGGGCATCCGGGGGCGCTGGCCGCAGCCGCTTCCTGGCTGGTGGTGTACGACCTGGCGGCGCTGTGCCGCACCCTGGCCGAGGACCCGGCCGCCCTCCTGGAGCACCTGGGCGGTGCGGGCGGCGGTTCCGGGCTGCGGGGGACCCTGCTGGAGCGGCTGGGCAGGCTCCCGGCGGGCCCTCGGGCCCTCCTCGACGCGCTGTGCGCGGCGCCCGGCGGGGATCTGCCGGGACCGGACGGCGGCCGTGAGCTGGCCGATCTGACCGCCCTGACCGGGCTGGCGCTGCCGGAGTGCGGGCGGCTGCTGCGCGAGCTGCTGCTCAGCGGGGCCGTGCGGGCCGAACACCGGGACGGCACCTCGCGGTTCCGGGTGCTGGGGCCGGTGCGGGCCGCCTGGGCCCGCCGTGCCGGGGCAACTGCCGCCGCGCACTGATCTGCTCCCGGAGTGCCGGAGCAACTGCCGCCCGGGCGTACCGGGCGGGACTTGGATGGCGTACGGCGAGAACGACCCGACGGCCCCGACGGCCGGGCCGGGACTTCCGACCCCGAGACGAAACCGAGGAGCACCCGCATGTCCCCCAACGCTTCTGCACAGGGCACCGCGCACGGGCCTGCCGCTGTGCGGCTGCCGCTGTCGGCGGCGCAGCGCGACATCTGGATGGCCCACGGCCTGGACGCCTCGGGCTGCCGGTACAACATCGGCGAGTTCCGGGAGCTGACCGGGCCGCTGGACGTGGAGCTGCTGGCCCGCTGCTGGTACCGGCTGGCGGCCGAGGCCGACGTGCTGCGGATCCGCGGGGTCGGCGCCGGTGAGGACGGTGTGCCGTGGCAGCGGCTGTGGGCGGAGCCGGGTGACCGGGCGCTGCGGCGGGTGGACCTGGGCGGGGCGGCCGATCCGGTCGCGGCGGCCCGGGTGTGGATGGACGAGGAGCTGGCCCGCCCGTTCGACCTGGAGCGGGACTGGCTGTCGCGGCACGTGCTGATCTCGGCGGGCCGCACCGCGGCGGGCGAGCAGCGCTGGTTCTACTTCCACGCCTACCACCACCTGGCGATCGACGGGATGGGCGTGGCCCTGCTGGACCAGCGGCTGGTGGAGCTGTACGAGCGGGCGTCGGCCGGGGAGCCCTGGGGGGATTCCCCGTTCGGGACGCTCGCGGAGCTGCTGGCGGAGGACGCGGAGTACCGCTCCTCCGCGGAGGGCGCCGCGGACCGGGCGTACTGGGCGGAGCGCCTGGCGGGGCTGCCGCCGGTGCCGCGGCTCGCGGAGGGCCACACCGGGCGGACCGGTCCGGGGGCGCTGCCGTTCGTGCGCCGCACGGTGGTGCTGGGGCCGGAGCGGGCGGAGCGCCTGAAGGCGGTGGCGCGGGAGCACCGCACCCCGTGGACGATGCTGGTGATCGCGCTGGTCGCGGCGTACGTGCACCGCGCGGGCGGTACGGACGAGCCGGTGCTGGGCCTGCCGGTGACGGGGCGCCGCACCGAGCTGGCGCGCCGTACCCCGGGGATGCTGTCGAACGTGGTGCCGCTGCGGGTACCGGTGCGGGCCGACGGTTCGCTGGCCGAACTCCTGCTGACGGTACGGGAGGTGGCCCGGGAGGGGCTGAAGCACCAGCGGGCCCGGTACGAGGACGTCTGCCGTGACCTGGGGCTGGGCGAGGCCGACCGGAGGATCGCGGCCCCGCTGGTGAACATCATGGCGTTCACCCCGGGGATGCGGTTCTGCGGGCTGCCGACCACCCAGCACAACCTGGGCAACGGCCCCGTGGAGGACCTGGCGGTCGGCGTGTACGACCTGGGTCCGGAGGGCGGGCTGCGGGTGGACTTCGACGCCTCTCCGGAGGTGTGCGACATCGAGGGGGTGGCCGGCCACCAGGACCGGTTCGCCGTCTTCGTGGAACGTCTCCTGTCGGAAACGGAGTCGCCGCTGTCGCAGGCCCCGCTGCTGGGGGCCGAGGAGGAGCGGCGGGTGCTCGGGGAGTGGGCCGGTGAGACCGTCGCGCACACCGTGGAGCCGGTGCTGACGGCCCGGTTCGAGGAACAGGCCCGGCTGCGGCCGCAGGCCCCCGCCCTGGTCTTCGACGGCCGGACGCTGACCTACGGCGCACTGAACACCCGTGCCAACCGGCTGGCCCGCCACCTGCGTTCACGCGGGCTCGGACGCGGAGACCTGGCCGGCATCCTCCTGGAACGCGGCATCCCCTTCGCCGTCGCCCTCCTCGCCGTGGTCAAGACCGGCGCCGGATACGCCCTCCTCGACCCCGAGTTCCCCGACGAACGCCTCCGGAGCACCGCCGCCGGGGCCGGGCTCCGGATCCTGGTCACCGACGGCGCCCACGCGGAGCGGGGGGTGCGGGGGGAGTGGACCGAGGTCCGTACCGACGCCGAGGCGGAGGAGATCGGCGGACACCCCGGCCGCGACCTCGGGGTGGTGCTGACCGGGGAGGACACCGCCTGCGTGATGTTCACCTCCGGCTCCACCGGACGCCCCAAGGGCATCCTGTCCACGCACCGCAACCTGGTCTCCACCGTCACCCACCAGAGCTACGCCGCCTTCGGCCCCGGTGAGGTGTTCCTCCAGTGCTCACCCGTCTCCTGGGACGCCTTCAGCCTCGAATTCTGGGGCGCCCTCCTCCACGGCGGCACCACCGTCCTCCAACCCGGACAGCGGCCCGAACCGGCCCTGGTGGCGGAGCTGTCCCCCCGGCACGGGGTGACGATGCTCCAGCTGTCGTCGAGCCTGTTCAACTACCTCACCGACGAGCACCCCGAGGCCTTCTCGACCACCCGCATCGTCTACACCGGGGGCGAACCCGCCTCCTCCACCCACATCGCCCGCCTGCACGCCCTCCACCCGCACCTGACGGTCACCAACGGCTACGGCCCCGCCGAGTCCATGGGCTTCACCACCACCCACACGGTGCCACGGGACGCGGTCCCGGCGGGGGCGGTGTCCATCGGCAGGCCGCTCACGAACAAGTACGCCTACGTCCTGGACCACCGCCTGCGGCCGGTGCCGCCCGGGGTCACGGGCGAGCTCTACCTGACCGGTGACGGGATCGCGCACGGCTACCTCGCCCAACCGGCCACCACCGCCACCCGCTTCATCCCGAACCCCTACGGAACCGCCGGAAGCCGCCTCTACCGCACCGGAGACCAGGCCCACTGGGACACCCACGGCAACCTCCACTACACCGGACGCACCGACACCCAGATCAAGATCCGCGGCTTCCGCATCGAACCCACCGAGATCGAAACCCTCCTCACCACCCACCCCCACCTCACCCAGGCCACCCTGGTCGCCACGGACGAGCTGACGGCGTACGTCACGGCCGTGCCGGGCTCCGCCGTCACCCCCGGTTCGCTGCGGGCCTGGCTGCGGGAGCGGCTGCCGGAGCACATGGTGCCCGCCCGCTTCGCGGTCCTGGACCGGCTGCCGCTGACCCCCAACGGGAAGATCGACAAGCGGGCGCTGCCCGCCGTGGAGGCCCCCCTGGAGTCCGGCGGCCGGGCTCCGCGCACCGAACTGGAGGAGCTGGTACGGACCCTGGTCGGGGAGGTGCTGGGCTCGGCGGCCCCGCTGTCGGTGGACGACTCCTTCTTCGACCACGGCGGGCACTCCCTGCTCGCCGCCAAGCTCACCGGGCGGCTCGGCGCCACCCTCGGGGTGTCCCTCACCCTGCGGGACGTGTTCCAGCACCCCACCCCGGCCGCCCTGGCCCGCCGGATCACCGAGGTCTCGGGCCGCAGGGCGCTCCCGGCGCCGGCCCGGGCCGCGGTCCGGCCGGAGCGGCCCCCGCTCTCCTCCGCGCAGCAGCGGCTGTGGCTGGTGGCGGGGCTCCAGGGCCCGGACACCTCGTACAACGTGCCGATGGCGGTGCGGCTGACCGGGGCGACGGACCCGGAGGTCCTGCGGGCGGCCTTCGGCGACCTGGTCCGGCGCCACGAACCGCTGCGGACCCGGTTCGCCACCGCCGACGGGCAGCCCTACCAGGTGGTCGCCCCCGCCGAGGAGGCCGCCGCCGGCGTCTTCTTCGAGGTCCGGGAGGTGGCGGAGGAGGACCGGGAGACGGCCCTGCGGACCGCCGCCGGGCACGCCTTCGACCTGGCCGAAGAGCACCCCCTGCGGGTGACCCTGCTCCGCGGGGGCGACGGCCGCGACACCCTCCTCGTCCTGCTGCACCACATCGCCACCGACGGGCAGTCCCTGCGCCCGCTCTTCGCCGACCTGTCCGCCGCCTACGCCGCCCGCGCCGAGGGGCGGGCCCCCGACTGGCAGCCGCTGCCCCTGGACTACACCGACTACGCGCTGTGGCAGCGCCCGGCCCTGGAGGGCGGGGTGCTGGAGGAGCAGCTGTCCTACTGGCGGACCGCGCTGGCGGACCTCCCCGAGGAGCTGCCGCTGGTCACCGACCGGCCCCGGCCGCCGGTGGCCGGGCGGCGGGGCGGCGCGGTCCGGGTGGACTTCGGGCGCGAGCTCCACAAGCGGGTGCTGGAACTGGCCCGGGCCGAGCACTGCACCCCCTTCATGGTGCTCCAGGCGGCCCTGGCCGCCACCCTGACCCGGCTCGGCGCCGGCACGGACCTGCCGCTGGGCTCGCCCGTGGCGGGCCGCGCCGACGAGTCCCTCGCGGACCTGGTGGGCTTCTTCGTCAACACGCTGGTGCTGCGCACCGACACCTCCGGGGATCCGGCCTTCCGGGAGCTGCTGGCCCGGGTGCGGGCCGCCGACCTGGACGCCTTCGCCCACCAGGACGCCCCCTTCGACCTGGTGCTGGAGGCGGTAAACCCGGCCCGTTCGCTGGCCCGGCACCCGCTGTTCCAGGTGTGCCTGGCCCTGGAGTCGGGACCGGCCCCCGCGCCCGAGTTCCCCGGGGTCACGGCCGGTCCGGCGGAGCCGCTGGCCACCGGATCGGTCAAGTTCGACCTGGAGTTCCTGCTCTCCGCCGACGAGGAGACCGGGCTGAGCGGGGCGGTGCTCTACAGCTCCGACCTGTACGACCGGGAGACCGTGGAGCGGATGACCCGGGTGCTGCGGCGGGTGCTGGAGCACGCGGTGGCCGCGCCCGAAGTGCCGCTGTCGGGCCTGGAGGTACTGGGCGCCGAGGAGCGCGCCCGGGTCCTCGGGGAGTGGCCCGGCGCCGCCCCGTCCCGGGCCGAGGAGGCCGACCCCCCCCTGCTGACGGCCCGGTTCGAGGAGCAGGCCCGGCTGCGGCCGCAGGCCCCCGCCCTGGTCTTCGACGGCCGGACGCTCACCTACGGGGAGCTGAACACCCGTGCCAACCGGCTGGCCCGCCACCTGCGTTCACGCGGGCTCGGACGCGGAGACCTGGCCGGCATCCTCCTGGAACGCGGCATCCCCTTCGCCGTCGCCCTCCTCGCCGTGGTCAAGACCGGCGCCGGATACGCCCTCCTCGACCCCGAGTTCCCCGACGAACGCCTCCGGAGCACCGCGCGGGACGCCGCCGTACGGCTGCTCGTGACGGACTCCGCGCAGGCGGCCCGGCGGCTCGACGGCCCCTGGACCGAGGTCCGTACGGACACCGAGGCCGAGGAGATCGGCGGACACCCCGGCCACGACCTCGGGGTGGTGCTGACCGGGGAGGACACCGCCTGCGTGATGTTCACCTCCGGCTCCACCGGACGCCCCAAGGGGATCCTGTCCTCCCACCGCAACCTGGTCTCGACCGTCACCGGCCAGACGTACGCGGACTTCGGGCCGGGCGAGGTGTTCCTCCAGTGCTCGCCCGTCTCCTGGGACGCCTTCAGCCTCGAATTCTGGGGCGCCCTCCTCCACGGCGGCACCACCGTCCTCCAACCCGGACAGCGGCCCGAGCCGGCCGTCATCGCGGCCCTCAGCGGCGCGCACGCGGTGACGATGCTCCAGCTCTCCTCCAGCCTCTTCAACTACCTCACCGACGAACACCCCGACACCTTCGCCACCACCCGCATCGTCTACACCGGCGGCGAGCCCGCCTCCCCCACCCACATCGCCCGCCTCCACACCCTCCACCCACACCTGACCATCACCAACGGCTACGGCCCCGCCGAGTCCATGGGCTTCACCACCACCCACACCGTGGCCCCCGGGGCCCCGACGGGTGCCACCGTCTCCATCGGCCGGCCCCTCGCCCGCAAGCAGGCGTACGTCCTGGACGAGCGGCTGCGCCCCGTCCCCCCGGGCGTGACCGGAGAGCTCTACCTGACCGGTGACGGGATCGCGCACGGCTACCTCGCCCAACCCGCCACCACCGCCACCCGCTTCATCCCGAACCCCTACGGAGCCGCCGGAAGCCGCCTCTACCGCACCGGAGACCAGGCCCACTGGGACACCCACGGCAACCTCCACTACACCGGACGCACCGACACCCAGATCAAGATCCGCGGCTTCCGCATCGAACCCACCGAGATCGAAACCCTCCTCACCACCCACCCCGACCTCACCCAGGCCACCCTGGCCACCCACACCGACCGGCACGGCACCCCGCAGCTGACCGCCTACGTGGTGGCGGCCGGGGAGCCCGGCCCCGCGCCGCAGGAGGTCCGGCTGTGGCTGCGCGAGCGGCTGCCCGACCACATGGTCCCGGCGTTCGTGGTGCCGATGGAGCGGCTGCCGCTCACCCCCAACGGAAAGATCGACAAGCGGGCGCTGCCCGTACCGCGCCCCGTCACCGCCGCCGGCGGACGCTCCCCGCGCACTCCCCTGGAGGAGACCGTGCTGGGCCTGTTCACCGAGGTCCTGGCGGTGACCGGACGGCTGTCGATCGACGACGACTTCTTCGACCACGGCGGGCACTCCCTGCTCGCCGCACGCCTCACCCACCGCCTCGGGGCCTCGCTGGACGTCTCCCTCACCCTGCGGGACGTGTTCCAGTACCCCACCCCGGCGGCCCTCGCCCAGCGCCTCGAAGCCCGACTGTCGGCCGGTGCGGCCCCGCCCCGGCGGACCCGGCCCACCCTGCGCCGCCGCACCACCGACCAGGAACGGAGTACCTCATGAACGACCACGACGCCCTCCCCGCCCCCGACGACGTGGTGTGGGACCTGCCCGGCGAGGGACCGCAGCGCACCACCCTGCTGGTCCTGCCGCACGCCGGCGGCAACGCCCACGCCTACGCCGGCTGGCGCGAGCACCTGCCCGCCGACGTCCGGCTGCTGATCGGCCAGTACCCGGGGCGCGGGGCGCGCTTCGCCGAGGACCTGCCCCGCGACATCGCCGACCTGGCCGGCCCGGTGGCGGCCTGCCTGCCCGAGGGGGCCGCCGACGACCTGGTGGTGCTGGGGCACAGCATGGGCTCGCTGGTCGCCTTCGAGGTGGTGCGGCTGCTCCAGGCGGCCGGGCGCACCCCGAGGGCCCTGGTGGCGTCCGCCTGCCGGGCCCCGTTCCTCGACAACCCGGCGGTGGTCCACCCGGAGCGGCTGGACGACGACGAGCTGGTCGCGGCGATCAAGGTGCGCGGCGGCACCGACGACGGCATCCTCGACGACCCCGAGCTCCGGGAGATCGTGATCCCCTCGATCCGCGCCGACTTCGCCATCGACGACGTGTACCGGTGCCCGCGGGACGAGGCCCGGGTGGACTGCCCGGTGACCGTGATCGGCGGGGACGCCGACCCGGTGGCCCCCGCGGCCTCCCTGGGCCGCTGGGCCGAGGTCACCGGCCACCCCTTCGCCGCGCACACGCTGCCCGGCGGGCACTTCTACTTCCAGGACCGGCTGCCCGAGTTCTTCGAGGTGCTGGCCACGGTGGTCGGCGGCCGCACCCCGGCCCCCGCCGCGGCCTGACGCCCTCCCCGAACCTCCTGCGCACCGGCGGCGGCACACCGCCGGACACCCGAACTTCCGCACCCACCACGAGGATTCCCATGACCGTCTACGCAGACGCCCCCGCCCCGGCCGCCTCCGTCGCCGACCACCCGGTGGTCGCGGTCCACGAGGCCGGCAAGCCCGCCGTCGTGCACGCCCCGGCCGGGGCCGGACTGGCCGAGGCCGTGTCCTGGCTGACCGCCCGCCGCGAGGAGATCCAGGCCGAGCTGCACCGCTCCGGCGCCGTCCTGCTGCGCGGCCTGCCCGTCACGGACGCCGCGAGCTTCGCCGCCGCCCGCGACGCCCTCATCTCCCAGCGGGCCGGGTACAAGGAGAAGGCCACCCCGCGCACCGACTTCGGCGAGGGCGTGTTCTCCTCCACGGACCTCCCGGCCGTCCAGCCGATCCGCCTGCACAACGAGAACAGCTACACCCTGGACTTCCCGGGGGTGCTGCTCTTCGGCTGCGTGACCGCCCCCGAGGAGGACGGCGCCACCACCGTGGGCGACATGCGCGAGGCGCTGCGGCTGCTGCCGCCGGAGCTGGTCGCCCGCTTCGAGGAGGCCGGCTGGCTGCTCGTCCGCAACTACTCCGAGCTGGCGGGCCTGCCCTGGTACAAGACCTTCGCCACCGAGGACAAGGCCGTCGCCGAGGCGTACTGCACGGAGAACACGGTCGGCTTCGAATGGCTCGACGACGACTCGATGGTGACCCGGCAGCGCCGCTCGGCGATCATCACGCACCCGGTGACGGGTGAGCGCAGCTGGTTCAACCACTTCGCCTTCTGGAACAGCCGCACCCTCGACCCCGACGTCCGCGAGGTGCTGGTCGAGACCTACGGCGAGGACGGCCTGCCCTTCAACACCTACCTCGGGGACGGCAGCCGCCTCACCGACGAGGAGGTCGACGCCATCAACGAGGTCTACGACCGGGTGACGGTCCGCGAGACCTGGCAGGCGGGCGACCTGATGCTCGTCGACAACCTGCTGTGCGCGCACGGCCGCGAGTCCTACAAGGGCGACCGCAAGATCCTCGTCGCCATGGGCGAGCCGGTCGCGCTGGCCGACTGCTCCCCCGCCTCCGAGCCCTCCACCACCGTCTACACCGGGAAGTGACCACCGCCATGACCGCCGTCCTCCCCGAGCGCACCCGCACCACCGCCGGCGCCCCTGCCCCGGCCGCCCGCCCCGCCGTCACCGACCTGCTGGACCGGCTCGCGCAGGCCCCGGCCGCCCGTACCGCCGTGGTCGCCGCCGACCGCGAGCTGACCTTCGCCGAACTGCGCGCCGAGGCCATGCGGTTCGCGGGCCGTCTGGCCGCCCGCGGCATCGGCCCCGAGAGCGTGGTCGCGCTGGCCCTGCCCCGCGGCTCGGCCCTGTTCACCGCCCTCATCGGCACCCTCACCGCGGGCGCCGCCTACCTGCCGGTGGACCCGAAGCTCCCCGCCGACCGGCGCCGCCACCTCGTCGAGGACTCCGGCGCCGACCTGGTCGTCACCCCGGACGGGGACACGGCCGCCCTCGCCCCGGGCACGGCCCACGTGGCCATCGGCGAGCTGACCGCCCCCGACGGCACCCCCGACCCGGAGTACCGGCCCGTGCCGGTGGCCGCCGACGGACTGGCGTACGTCATCTACACCTCCGGCTCCACCGGCCTCCCCAAGGGCGTGGAGATCCACCGCGGCGCCGCCTCGGCCCTGCTCGCCGAACTGGAGTCGGAGGGCATCGCCGCCCCCGGCCACGGCCGGGTCGGCTGGAACGCCTCCCCGTCCTTCGACGCCTCCGTGCAGCAGTGGGTGCGGCTCTGCCGCGGCGACACCCTGGTGATGGTGGACGACGAGACCCGCGCCGACCCGGCGCTGCTGGCCCGGTTCGTCGACGAGCAGGCCCTCACCGACCTCGACATCACCCCCTCGCACGCCGAGTCCCTCCTCGACCTGCTCAGCGAGGACGGCGGGCCGCGCCCGCTGACCCTCCTCATCGGCGGCGAGGCCATCGGCCCCGACCTGTGGCGGCGGATCGGCGAGCGGGCCGCGGCCGGGGTGCTCCGCGCGGTCAACCTGTACGGGCCCACCGAGTGCACCGTGGACTCCACCGCCGGGTGGATCGACGCCGCGGACGCCCCGCACATCGGCGGGGTCCTGCCCGGCCTGAGCATGCGGGTCCTCGACGAGAAGCTGAACCCGGTGGAGCCCGGCGGCAGCGGCGAACTGTACCTGGCCGGCCCCCGCGTGGGCCGCGGCTACCGCCGCCGCCCGGCGCTCACCGCCGGACGGTACGTGGCCGACCCGCAGGGCGACGGCGCCCGCATGTACCGCACCGGCGACCTGGTGCGGCTGCTGCCCGGCGGCCGCCTCGGCTACCTGGGCCGCGCCGACGGCCAGGTCAAACTCCGCGGCCACCGCATCGAACTCCCCGAGATCGAGGCCGCGCTCACCGCCCACCCGGCCGTCGCCGAAGCCGTGGTGCTGCTGCGCGACGAGGTCAACGGCGCCCCCGGCCTGGTGGCCTACCACCGCCCCCGGAACCCGGCCGCCGGCCCCGCCGACGGCGCGGAGCTGCGCACCCTCCTGGCCGCCTCGCTGCCCGCCTACATGGTCCCGGCCGCCTTCGTGGCCCTGGACCGCTTCCCCACCACCACCCAGGGCAAGCTGGACCGGGCCGCCCTGCCGGCCCCCGCCCCGGCCGCCTCGGAGGCCGCCGACACCTCGGCCGCAGCCCCCGAGCTGACCCGCTCCCAGGCGCTGATCGCCGGGGTCTGGGCCACCGTCCTCGGCGCGAGCCGGGTCGGCCCCGACGACAACTTCTTCAAGCTGGGCGGGCACTCCCTCCTCGCGATCAAGCTGGTGTCCCGGGTCCGCGCCGAACTCGGCGTCGCCCTCCCCGTGAAGGCCGTCTACGCCAACCCCCGGCTGCGCGACCTCGCCGCCCACATCGACACGCTCGTCGCCGCCGCGCCGGGCCAGGACGCATAGGACCGATGACCGTGATCCCGCTGTCGTTCGCCCAGCGCCGGCTGTGGTTCCTGGGCCGCCTCCACGGACCCTCCGCCGCGTACAACGCCCCCGTCGTCCTGCACTTGGACGGGGTGCCGGACCCCGGCGCCCTGCGCGCCGCCCTCGCCGACCTGGCGGACCGGCACGAGGTCCTGCGCACGGTCCTGGCGGCCGGACCCGACGGAGAGCCGCACCAGCGGGTGCTGGACGCCTCCGCCGTGGCCCCGCTGACCGTCGAGGACTGCGCGCCCGGGGCCCGCGAGGCGGCCGTGGCCGCCTTCGTCCGGCAGGCGATCGACATCACGGCCCGGCCGCCGCTGCTCACGCGGCTGCTGCGGTCCGGTGACGGGACCTCGGTCCTGGTCCTGCTCGTCCACCACGCCGCCACCGACGGCTGGTCGGTCCGGCCGCTGCTGCGGGACCTGGCCGCCGCGTACGCCGCCCGGCTCGCCGGCGCCGCCCCCGACTGGGAGCCGCTGCCGGTCCAGTACACCGACTACACCCTGTGGCAGCACGAGCTGCTGGGCGACCCGGCCGACCCCGGCAGCCTGGCCGCGGAGCAGCTCGCCCACTGGCGGCAGGTCCTGGCGGGCGCCCCGGCGCTCACCGCCCTGCCCGCCGACCGCCCCCGCCCCGCCGAGCCCTCCGGGCGCGGCGCCACCGTCACCGGCCGCCTCGACGCCGCCGCCCACGGCGGGCTGCTGGCCCTCGCCCGGGGCCGCCGGGCCAGCCTCACCATGGCCGCCCGGGCCGCGCTGGCCGCCACCCTGGCCGCGGCCGGGGCGGGCGAGGACCTGGTGATCGGGGCACCCGTCGCGGGCCGCCCCGAGGAGGACCTGTACGAGCTCGTCGGGTTCTTCGTGAACTCCCTGGCCCTGCGCACCGACGTGTCCGGGGACCCGGCCGCCGCGGAGCTGCTGGACCGGGTCCGCGAGGCGGACCTCGCCGCGTACGAGCACCAGGAGCTGCCCTTCGACGTGCTCGTGGAGCAGCTGGCCCCCGAACGGGCCCTGGGACACCACCCGTTCTTCCAGGTGATGCTGACGGTGGCCGCCGACGGCCCCGACTCCGGGCCGCTGCGGCTCGCCGGGGGCATCACCGCCGCCACTGCCGAAACCGGCCTGGACGCCGCCAAGTTCGACCTGACCTGGTACTGCGCCGAACGGCACACCGCCGACGGCCGCCCCGACGGCCTGGACGTGGCGCTGACCTACGCCGAGGACCTCTTCGACGAGGACACCGCCCGGCTGCTGCTGGGCGGCTACCTCAAGGCCCTGGCCGGGTTCGCCGACGCCCCGCTGCGCCCGGTGGGCGCGCTGGAGCCGTTCACCGCCGCCGAGCGGGCGGCGCTGGCCGGGCGGCTCGAGCGCCTGGAGCGGGCGGCCGCGGCGCAGGCAGCCGCCCCGGCGCCGGCCCCCGTCCGCACGGACGTCCTCACCCCGCGCGAGGAGATCCTGTGCGGGCTGTTCGCGGAGGTCCTGGGCCTGGAGTCACTGCCCGCGGACGCCAACTTCTTCCGCAACGGCGGCCATTCGCTGCTCGCGGGCAAGCTCGTCAACCGGGTCCGGGCGGCCCTCGGCGTCGAGGCCGGCATCCGCGACCTGTTCCTCGCCCCGACCCCGGCGGCCCTGCACCGCAGGCTGGCCGCCGCCGCGGACCCGGCGGACGGGCCGGACGCCCGTCCCGCCCTCGCCGCCGTCCCGGCCGGGGAGCGCCCCGTCCCGCTGCCGCTGTCGGCGGCGCAGCGCGCCCTGTGGCTGCTGGGCCGCATCGAGGGGGCCTCGGCCACGTACAACGCCCCGCTGGTGCTCCGTCTGGACGGGATCCCCGACCGGCGGGCGCTGGCGGCGGCGCTGGCCGACCTCACCGGCCGCCACGAGGTGCTGCGCACCGTGTACGGGGCGGAGGGCGGGGAGCCGTACCAGCGGGTCCTCGCGGAGGCGCCGGTCCCGCAGTGGCGGGAGGTGCCGGCCGCCGGACTGGACGCGGCGGTCGCGGAGTTCGGCCGGGAGCACCTGGACCTGGCGGCGGAGGGACCGCTGCGGGCCGCCGTGTTCCTGCCCGGGAACGGCACGGCCGTGCTGGTGCTGCTGGTGCACCACATCGCCACCGACGGCTGGTCGCTGGCCCCGCTGCTGCGGGACCTCGGGGAGGCCTACGCGGCGCGGCTGGCGGGCCGTGCGCCGGGCTGGCGGGCGCTGCCGGTGCAGTACGCCGACTTCGCGCTGTGGCAGCGGTCGCTGCTGGCCGGGCCGGCCCGGGAGCGGCTGCTCGGCTTCTGGAAGGAGGCCCTGGACGGGCTGCCCGCGCGGACGGACCTCCCGTACGACCGGCCGCGCCCGGCCGAGCCGACGGGGCGCGGGGCCGCGGTGACGGCCGCCCTGGACGCGGAGGCGCACCGGGCCCTGGCCGGGCTGGCGCGGGAGCGGCGGGCCAGCCTGTTCATGGTGGCGCGGGCCGCGCTGGCGGCGGCCCTGTCGGCGGCCGGGGCCGGGACCGACCTGGCGGTGGGCACGCCGGTGGCGGGCCGCTCCGACGAGGCGCTGCACGAGCTGGTCGGCTGCTTCGTCAACTCGCTGGCGCTCCGGGCCGATCTGGCCGGGGACCCGGCGGTGGGCGAGCTGGTGGACCGGGTGCGGGACGCCGACCTGGCCGCCTTCGACCACCAGGACCTGCCCTTCGACCTGCTGGTGGAGGAGCTGGCGGAGCCCGGCCGGGCGCTGGGCGAGCACCCCTTCTTCCAGGTGATGCTCACGGTGCAGGAGGCGGCGGGCGAGCAGGCCCGGCTGGGGCCGCTGACGGCGGCCGCCGACAGCACCGACCTGGGTGCGGCCAAGTTCGACCTGTCCTTCCACTGCGCGGTGCGGCGGTCCGGGGACGGGGCGGCGGCGGGGCTGGACCTGTACCTCGGGTACGCCGAGGACCTGTTCGACGCGGAGACGGCCGCGCTGCTGCTGTCGGTGTTCGGGCGGGCCCTGCGGGCCTTCGCCGGGGCGGCCGGTTCCGGGGCGGCCGGGACCGGGGCGCGGCTGTCGGAGCTGGAGCTGGTGACGGCGGCCGAGGCGCGGGCCCTGGCCGGGCGGCGGGAGCGGCTGGCGGAGACGGTCCGGCGGGCGGAGGCCGGGGCGGCCGCGGCCGCCGGGGCCGGGGCGGCCGGTCCGGCGGAGCCGCGGGTGGAGATCCTGTGCGCCCTGTTCGCGCAGGCCCTGGGCCGTGAGGAGCACGGTCCGGAGGCCAACTTCTTCAAGTCGGGCGGGCATTCGCTGCTGGCCAGCAAGCTGGTCAACCGGGTGCGGTCGGTGCTGGGCGTGGAGGCGGGCATCCGGGACCTGTTCCTGGCCCCGACCCCGGCCGCCCTGCACCGGCGGCTGGGCGCGGCCGGGGCGGCGGGGACGGCCCGGCCGGCGCCGGCAGCGGTGCCGGCGGCGGACCGGCCGCGGCGGCTGCCGCTGTCGTACGCGCAGCGCCGCCTGTGGTTCACGGACCAGCTGGAGGGCCCGTCCGCGACGTACAACATCGCGCTGGTGCGGCGGCTGGACCGGCCGCTGGACCCGATGGCGCTGGCGGACGCCCTGGCGGACGTGGCGGCGCGGCACGAGGTGCTGCGCACGGTGTACGGGGCCGAGGGCGGGGAGCCGTACCAGGAGGTGCTGGCGCAGGCCCGGCCGCAGCTGGAGCTGGGGCGGCCGGCGGACGTGGCGGCGGCGGTGGACGCGGCCGCGGGCCACGTCTTCGACCTGGCGCGGGACCTGCCGCTGCGGGCCTGGCTGTTCTTCCCGGAGGGTGAGGGGCACCAGACGCTGGTGCTGCTGCTGCACCACATCGCGGCGGACGGCTGGTCCACGGGCCCGCTGCTCGCGGACCTGTCCGCCGCCTACGAGGCGCGGGCCGGGGGCCGGGCCCCGGAGGGGGCGGCGCTGCCGCTCCAGTACGCCGACTACACGCTGTGGCAGCGGGAGCTGCTGGCGGGGGGCGGGGCGGACCGGGAACTGCGGTTCTGGGAGGGGGCCCTGGCGGGGCTGCCGCCGCTGACGGACCTGCCGACGGACTCTCCGCGTCCGGCCCTGCCGTCGGGCCGGGGCGGGCTGGCCGGGTTCACGGTGCCGGCCGGGGTGCACGAGTCCCTGGTGCGGACGGCGCGTTCGCGGGGGGCCACGCTGTTCATGGCGGTGCAGGCGGCGCTGGCGGCCTGTCTGACCCGGCTGGGCGCGGGCACGGACCTGGCGGTCGGCACGACCGTGGCCGGGCGGGGCGACGAGGCGCTGTCGGGGCTGGTCGGGTTCTTCGTGAACACGCTGGTGCTGCGGACGGACACCTCGGGGGACCCGGAGTTCGGGACCCTGCTGGAGCGGGTCCGGGACGCGGACCTGGCGGCCTACGACCACCAGGAGCTGCCCTTCGACCGGCTGGTGGAGCACCTGAACCCGCACCGGTCCTCGGCGCACCACCCGCTGGTGCAGGTGATGCTCCAGGTGAACGCGCTGGCGGGGGCGGGCGGACCGCTGACGGGCCCGCTCGCGGGCGCGGAGCTGCCGTTCGGCTCGGCCACGGCCAAGTCGGACCTGACCTTCGCGCTGACCGAGCGGGAGGACGGCTCGCTGGCCGGGGTGCTGGAGTACGCGACGGACCTGTACGGGCCTTCGGGCGCGGCCCGGCTGGCGTCCCTGCTGGGGGCGGCGCTGGAGCTGTTCGCGTCGGACCCGTCGGCGCGGGTCGGCGATCTGGCGGCCCCGGCGGACCGGCGCGGGGAACGGCCGCTCGTGGGCGGCTACCGGATCGACCCGGCGCACGTCACGGAGGTCCTGGCGGCCCACCCGGCGGTGCGCGGGGCCCGGGTCCGGGCCGAGGGCGGCCGGCTGCTGGCCGAGGTGGCGGTGGCCGGGGCGGCGGAGTCCGGGGTCACGGAGGCGGTCCTGCAGTCCTGGGCGGCGGACCGGCTGCCGGAGTACGCGGTGCCGGCGTCGGTGTCGGTGACCGGGGAGCCGTCTCCGGGGACCCCGGGTCCGGGCGGGTCCCGCACCGGAACCGCCGGTGCGGCTGCCGGTGCGGCCGGAGCCGGTGCCGCGGCCGCCGGGGCGGGTGCGGGTGCGGCCGGAGCCGGTGCCGGCGGCTCCGGTGCCTGGGCCGCCGGTGCCGATGCCGCTGCCGATGCCGCTACGAGCGGGGCCGGTGGCTGGGCCGCCGGGGCCGGTGCGGGAGCCGCTGAGGCCGGGGCCGGGGCGGCCGCTCCCGGGGACCTGCTGCTGGCGGGCCTGCTGCGGCTGTTCGCGGAGGTCCTGGACGGGCGGGACGTGGGCCCGGGGGACAACTTCTTCAAGGCGGGCGGGCATTCGCTGCTCGCGGTGCGGCTGGTCAACCGGGTCCGGACCGAGCTGGGCCGGGAGCTGACCCTGCGCGAGGTGTTCCGGCACCCGACGCCCGCGAAGCTCGCGGCCTTCCTGGCGGCGGCGGCCGTCCCGGCCGGCCCCCTCCTGGTGGTCCCCCCGGTCCCGCCGACCCCGCCCCCGCTGCGCCGCCGCACCCGCGGCGGGGCCCGGGTACGGCAGCCGTAGCGGGCGGTACGGCACGGTGACGGAGGCCCGTCCCCCCTGGGGGGCGGGCCTCCTCGGCGTACCGGTGCGGCGGGCGGGCGCCGTAGCGGCGGGCGGGCCCGCCGTCAGGTGACGGCGGCAGTGGGGGGCGGCAGTTCGGGGGCAGTGAGGCGGGGTGGAGCTGCCCCGGGGACTGCCCGCCGGGGGGTCGGGGGGTGCCTAGCGTGGGGGCACGTCACCCCGCTCCTCCCCCCGACCCCTCGCCTGGAGGCCCCGCGATGCCCTCGACCGCCCCTACCGCCTCCGCCGTCCTGGACGGCGGCCCGGCGCCCAGGCCGGCGCCCCGCGTCCTGGACCGGATCGCCGGGCAGGACGCCGAGCGGGTCGCCCTGGTCCACGGCGACCGGCGGATGACGTACGGTCAGCTGGCCCTCGCCGTGGCGCTGCGCGCCGACGAGCTGGCCGCCCTGGGTGCTGGTCCGGGCCGTCTGGTGGCCGTGCGGCGGCCCCGGGGCGTCGAGGCCGTCGTGGGCCTGCTCGCGGTGCTGCGGACCGGCGCCGCCTACCTGCCCCTGGACCCGGCCGCCCCGGCCGCCCGCACCGCCGCCGTCCTCGCCGACTGCACCGGCGCCGACCAGCCGGAGGCCCCCGAGGGCGAGACCGTGCTGCCCGGCCCGGGCGTCGGCCCCGACGACGCGTACGTGATCTACACCTCGGGCTCCACCGGCACCCCGAACGGCGTGGTCGTCGGGCAGGACGCGCTGGCCCACTTCACGGCCGGGGCCACCGAGGTCTACGGGATCACCGCCGAGGACCGGGTGCTGCAGTTCGCGCCGCTGCACTTCGACGCCAGCGTCGAGGAGGTGTTCTGCACCCTGGGCGCCGGCGCCACCCTGGTGCTCCGCGAGGACGAGATGCTCGACGTGCCCGGCCTGCTCGCCGGCTGCGCCGCCCACGGGATCACCGTGCTGGACCTGCCCACCGCCTACTGGCACGAGCTGGCGCACGCGGTGTCCGCCGGACTCGCCGAACTCCCGCCCTCCCTGCGGACCGTGGTCATCGGCGGGGAGGCCGCGCTGCCCGAGCGGGTGGCGCGGTGGGCGGCGGCCGTGGACCCGGAGCGGGTCCGGCTGCTGAACACGTACGGGCCCACCGAGGCCACCGTGGTCGCCACCGTCGCGGACCTGTCCCGGTACGCGGGCGGCCCGGTGCCCATCGGCACCCCGCTGCCGGGCGTGCGGGCCGCCGTGGTCGACGGCGAGCTGTGGCTGCTCGGCGGCGGGCTGGCCCGGGGCTACCTGGGGCGGCCGGAGCTGACGGAGCGCCGGTTCGCCCGGCTCGGCGGCGAGCGCGCCTACCGCACCGGCGACCTGGTGCGGGTCCGCGAGGACGGCCTGCTGGGCTTCGAGGGCCGCGTCGACGACGAGGTGAAGATCAACGGCCACCGGGTGGACCCGGCCTCCGTGGAATCGGTGCTCTCCGGGCACCCCGCCGTCCGCGAGGCGGCCGTGGTCGCCGTGGCCGCGCCCGGCGGCGGCCGGCGACTGGCCGCGTTCGTGGTCGCCGACCCGGGCACCGACGGGCCCGAACTGCGCGAGCACACCCGCCTCGCGCTGCCCGCGGCGGCCGTGCCCGGCAGCTTCGAACTGGTCCCGGCCCTGCCCCGGACCTCCTCCGGGAAGATCGACCGCAAGGCCCTCCGGGCCGCCGTGGAGCGGACGGCGCCCGCCGCCCCCGCCGCCCCGGACCCGGCGTACGACGTGTTCGGCGGCGAGCCGCTGCCCGCCGAGGACCGGGTGCCGCTGTCGTACGCGCAGCGCCGCCTGTGGTTCCTCGCCGGACTCGAAGGCCCCTCCGCCACCTACCACCTGCCGCTGGTGCTGCGCCTCGACGAGGTCCCCGACGAGGACGCGCTGGCCGCCGCCCTCGCCGACCTGCTGGACCGGCACGAGGTGCTGCGCACCGTGTACCCGGCCGTGGCCGGGGAGCCCTACCAGCACGTCCTGGAGGCGCCGCCGGTCCCGCTGGACGT
This sequence comes from Streptomyces sp. NPDC089915, assembly GCF_040684675.1. Classification (NCBI taxonomy): domain Bacteria; kingdom Bacillati; phylum Actinomycetota; class Actinomycetes; order Kitasatosporales; family Streptomycetaceae; genus Streptomyces; species Streptomyces sp. NPDC089915. Next base: position 246,139 of record NZ_JBFBGN010000001.1, read on the forward strand.
GCGCCGCCCCGCCCCCGGAGCCCTCGACGCCGAGGTGGCCCGGTTCACCGCCGGCACCTTCGACCTCGCCGCCCAACTGCCGCTGCGTGCGGCCCTGTTCCTCACCGAAGAGGAGCCGGGCGAGGAGTCCGCCGCCACCCTGGCGCTGCTCACCCACCACATCGCCACCGACGGCTGGTCGGTGGGCCCGCTGCTCGCCGACCTCGCCACCGCCTACGCGGCCCGCCGCGCGGGCACCGCGCCCGGCTGGGAGCCCCTGCCGGTCCAGTACGCCGACTACACCCTGTGGCAGCAGGACCTCCTCGCGGACCCGGCGGCCCTGCTGGAGCACTGGAGCTCCGCCCTGGACGGCATGCCGACCGTGCTCGACCTGCCCGCGGACCGGCCGCACCCGGCCGAACCCACCGGCACCGGGGCCACCGTCACCGCCCGTCTGGCACCGGAGGCGCTGCGCCGGCTGACGGCGCTCGGCGAGGACCGGGGGGCGAGCCTCCTCATGGTGCTCCAGCCCGCCCTCGCCCTGGCCCTGGCGGCGGCCGGGGCCGGGGAGGACATCGCCGTGGGCACCCCCGTCGCGGGCCGCGGGGACGAGGCCCTCGACGGGCTGGTGGGCTTCTTCGTCAACACGCTGGTGCTGCGCACCGACGTGGCCGGCCCCGCCACGTACGCCGAACTCGTCGACCGGGCCCGGGAGGCCGACCTCACCGCCTACGCCCACCAGGAACTGCCCTTCGACCTGCTGGTCGAGCACCTCTCACCCGAACGCGGCCTCGCCGTCAACCCGTTCTTCCAGGTCATGCTCACCGCCCAGGAGGAGGACGGCTCCGGCCTGCGCGCCGCCGGCCCGCTCGCCGGGACCTTCGCCGAACCGGGTCTGGAGGCCGCCAAGTTCGACCTCAGTGCCTCCTGCGTGGCGCTGCCCGGGGACGGCGGGCTCCAGGTGTGGTGGCAGTACGCGGCCGACCGCTTCGAACCGGAGACCGCCCGGCTGCTGCTGGACCTGTTCGTCCGCGCCCTGGAGCGGGCCGCCGCCGATCCGCACGCCGTCGCCGACGCCCCGGCCCTGCTCACCGACGGGGAGGCGGAGCGGATCGCCGCCCTGCGCGCCGGGCTGGCCCGCGCCGAGGAGGAGCGGCGCGCCGAGGCCGCCCGGGAGGCCGCCGGCACCGGCCCGGACGCCGGGCGGGAGGCCGCCGTCACCCTGCTGCGGAGCCTGTTCGCCGAGGTGATCGGGGTGGAGGCGGTCGGCCCGGACGACAACTTCTTCTCCGTGGGCGGGCACTCCATGTCCGGGGTGCGCCTGGTCAACCGGATCCGCGCCGCCCTCGGCACGGAGGCCCGGATCCGCGACCTGTTCCTCGCCCCCACCCCCGCCCTGCTGGCCGCCCGCCTGCTGCGCGCGGCCGCCCCCTCCGGGCGCCCCGGGCCGGTGCCCGTACCGGAGGCGCTGCGGCCGGAGCGGATGCCGCTGTCGTACGCGCAGCGCCGCCTGTGGTTCGTGGACCAGCTGGAGGGCCCGAGCCGTTCGTACACCATCCCCTTCGCCCTGCGCCTGGACCGGCCGCTGGACCCGGAGGTCCTCGCCGACGCCCTCGCGGACGTCGCGGACCGGCACGAGGTGCTGCGCACCGTCTATCCGGCGGTGGAGGGCGAGCCGTACCAGCGGGTGCTGTCCGGCGCGGCCGCCCGGCCGGCGCTGGACACGGTGTCCTGCCCGGCGGAGGAGGTCGCGGACGCCGTGGACGCGGCCGCGGGCCGGGTCTTCGACCTGGCCGCCGACCTGCCGGTACGGGCCGCGCTGATCACCCCGGAGGGGGCCGGCCCGGATGACCCCGGGCAGGTCCTGGTGCTGGTGGTGCACCACATCGCCGCCGACGGCTGGTCCACCGGCCCGCTGCTGTCCGACCTGTCCGCGGCCTACGCGGCCCGGGCGGCCGGCACCGCACCCGGCTGGCGGCCGCTGCCCGTGCAGTACGCCGACTACACCCTGTGGGAGCGGGCGGCGCTGACCGGGGAGGCCGCCGAGGAGCACGTGGAGTTCTGGCGGGAGGCCCTGGCGGGCGCCCCCGAGGTGCTGGAGCCGACCCCGGCCCGGACCCGGCCCGCGGACGCCTCCCGGCGCGGCGCGGCCGTGCCGGTGGCCCTGGGGGCCCCGGTCCACGCCCGGCTGGAGGAACTGGCCCTGGCGCACGGAGCCTCCCTGTTCATGGTGGTGCAGGCGGCCGTCGCGGCCCTGCTCACCCGGCACGGGGCGGGCACCGACCTGCCGCTGGGCACGGTGGTCGCGGGGCGCGACGACGAGACCCTGTCGGACCTGGTGGGGTTCTTCGTCAACACGCTGGTGCTGCGCTGCGACACCTCCGGCGACCCGGCCTTCGCCGAGCTGCTGGACCGGGTCCGCGCCACCGACCTGGCGGCCTTCGCCCACCAGGAGCTGCCCTTCGACCTGCTGGTGGAGCGCCTCAACCCGGCCCGCTCCACCGCCCGGCACCCGCTGGTGCAGACGGTGGTGCAGGTCCACCCGGCCGAACCGGAGACCCCGCCGGGCGCCGTCCTCACCGGCACCGCGCTGGGCACCGAGTCCGGGTTCACCAAGTTCGACCTGACGGTGTCCCTGCGCGAGACCCGCACCCCGGACGGGAGGGCCGGCGGACTGGCGGGCGTGCTGGAGTACGCCACCGACCTGTACGACGCGGAGACCGCGGCGATGCTCGCCGTCCACCTGGAGCGCGTCCTGCGCGCGGTGGCCGAGGACCCGGGCCGCCGCGTCGGGGACCTGCCGCTGCTCTCCGCGCAGGAGGAGCACCGGCTGCTGACGGAGTACAACGACACGGCCGTCCCGCGCGCCGCGCTCGGCCTGGTCCACGAGCGGTTCTCCGAGCAGGTCCGCCGCACCCCGGACCGGACGGCGCTGTCCTTCGGCGAGGAGCGGGTGACGTACGCGGAGCTGGACGCCCGCGCCAACGCCCTCGCGCACCGGCTGATCGCGGCCGGGGTGGCCCGGGAGGACGCCGTCGGCGTGCTCATGGACCGCACCCCGCTGCTGCTGGTGGCGGCGCTGGCGGTGCTCAAGTGCGGGGCGGCGTACGTGCCGCTGGACCCGAGGCTCCCCGAGGCCCGGGTCCGCATGATCCGCGAGGACACCGGGGCGCGGGTGCTGCTGACCCAGACGGAGCACGCGGGTTCGGCGGCGGCGGCGCAGGAGGCCGCGGCGGGGGTGCTGGTGCTGGCCGCGGACGCGGCGGGCGCCGACCCGGGCGGGGACGTGGGCTGGGAGGCCCGTACCGCGGACCCCGGCGTCGCGGTGGGCGAGGACGCCCTGATGTACGTGATGTTCACCTCGGGCTCCACCGGCCGCCCGAAGGGGGTCGGGGTCACCCACCGCAACGTCACCGAGCTGGTGACGGACCGCTGTTGGGACCTGGACCACCACCGGCGGATGCTGGTGCACTCGGCGATCGGCTTCGACGCCTCCACCTACGAGCTGTGGGTGCCGCTGCTGGGCGGCGGCGAGCTGGTGGTCTGCCCCGGGGACGGCACCGACCTCGCGGAGATCGACCACACGGTCCGCAGCCAGGGGGTGAGCGCCGCCTACTTCACGATGGGCCTGTTCCACATCATGGCCGACGAGGGCCTGGACACCCTCAAGCTGCTGGACGAGGTGTGGACGGGCGGGGACGTGGCCTCCCCCAGCGCCCTCCAGCGGGTCCTCACCCACTGCCCGGACACCGTGCTGGTGCACAGCTACGGCCCCACCGAGACCACCTTCGCCTCGCACTGGCAGCGCTTCTCCACCGAGCAGCGGACCGTGCACGGGGTGCACCTGGGGGCGGCCCTCGACAACACCCGGGTGTACGTCCTGGACGAGCGGCTGCGGCCGGTGCCGCGGGGCGTGGCCGGGGAGATGTACATCGCCGGCGGCCAGGTGGCGCGCGGCTACCTGGGGCGGCCGGGGCTCACCGCGGAGCGCTTCCTGCCGGACCCGTTCGGCGCGGACGGCGGCCGGATGTACCGCACGGGCGACCTGGTCCACTGGACCGCCGGGGGCGAACTGCGCTTCCTGGGACGGGCGGACGGGCAGATCAAGCTCCGCGGGTTCCGGATCGAGCCCGGCGAGATCGAGGCCACGCTGGCCCGGCACCCCGGGGTCGGACAGATCGCGGTGGTGGTCTTCGAGGAGGGTCCCGGCGGGAAGCGCCTCGTCGCGTACGCCGTGCCGCGCGCCGGGCACGGGCTGACCGCGGAGGGCCTGCTGCGGTGGGCCGCGGACGAGCTGCCCGAGCACATGGTGCCCTCGGCGGCGGTCCTGCTGGACGCCATCCCGCTGACCGTCAACGGCAAGCCGGACCGCAGGGCGCTGCCCGCGCCCGCCCCGGCGGAGCGCACCGCCGGACGGGCCCCGCGCACCCCGCGCGAGGAGCTGCTGTGCGGGCTGTTCTCCGAGGTGCTGGGGGTGCCCCAGGTCGGCATCGACGACAACTTCTTCACCCTGGGCGGGCATTCGCTGCTCGGCGTGCGGCTGATCAGCCGGATGCGGGCGGTGCTGGGCCTGGAGCTGGGCGTGCGGGACCTCTTCCGGACGCCGACCGTGGCGGGGCTGCTCGGGGACGAGCCCACCGGCTTCGACCCGATGGGCGTGGTGCTGCCGCTGAACGCGAAGGGCTCCCGGAACCCGCTGTTCTGCATCCACCCGGGGACGGGCGTCGGCTGGACCTACGCCGGCCTCACCCGCCATCTCGGCCCGGACCAGCCGCTGTACGCCGTCCAGGCGCGGGCGCTGAGCGAGCTGGGACACTCCCCGGAGTCGGTGGAGGAGATGGTGGCGGACTACCTGCCGCTGATCCGCGAGGTCCAGCCGCACGGCCCGTACCGCTTCCTGGGCTGGTCCTTCGGCGGGACCGTCGCCCACGCCCTGGCGGTGCGCCTGGCCGAACTGGGCGAGCGCACCGAGCTGCTGGCCATGATGGACGTGCACCTGCTGCCGACGGAGCCCGAGCGGCGCCGGATGACCCCGGCCCAGAAGCGGGACATGCTGGTCGGCGACGCCTCGGACGAGCCCGAGGACGCGCCCTTCGACACGGACGCCCTGATCGGCCTGGTCCGGCTCAAGGACCCGGTGCTCGGCGCCTTCTCCGACGCGGAGATCCGCTCCGTGATCGGCGCCTCCATCAACCACGCCGAAATCATGAACCTCTATTCCCCGCAGCCCGTGAAAACGGACATGCTGTTCCTCGGAGCGCTGGAGGACGGGGAAACGGAGAACACCCTCGCACAGCACTGGATTCCCTATGTAGACGGCACCGTGGAAAACCACTTGATCGGAGTTCCGCACACCAGAATGGGTGAGCCGGAACCGCTTTCCCTGATCGGCCGTATCCTTTCCGAGAAACTGAGGAGCCTGTCATGAGCAACCCCTTCGACGACACCGAGGGCACCTTCCACGTCGTGGTGAACGCCGAGGGCCAGCACGCCCTGTGGCCCGTGTTCGCCGACGTTCCCGCAGGCTGGGACGTGGCCTGGGGGCCGGGAGCGCACGCCGGCGCGCTGGCCTACGTGGAGCGGAACTGGACCGACATCCGCCCGCTGAGCCTCGTGGCCCAGTACTCCTGAACCAGTCCGGGAAATCCCGGAAAACACCCGGAGGCCGTGCCCCGCATCCGTGCGGGGCACGGCCTTCCGCATGCCCGGAAAAGGCCTTCTGCTTATTCCTCCGATACTGCCGCCGGAACTTCCCCTCGGAAGGCCCGGCGGTTCCTATATTTCTGAGCATGCGACGACGGAATGTGAACATCCTGCTGACGGGTACGGCCTCGGATTCCCATACCTGGAACCTCGTCTACCTCCAGCTGTTCCTGGAGGAGCTCGGATACCCGGTCCGCAACCTCGGGCCGTGCGTCACCGACGAGCTGCTCACCGCGGCCTGTGCCGCGGACCGGCCGGACCTCGTGGTCGTCAGCAGCGTCAACGGGCACGGCTACCGCGACGGGCTGAGCGCGGTGCGCGCCCTGCGCGGGGCCGGCCTGCGCACCCCCGTCGCCGTCGGCGGCAAGCTGAGCACCGCCGGCCGGCCCGACCCGGTGCAGCGCGGACGGCTGCTGGACGCGGGCTGCGCGGCCGTGTTCGACGACGGGGACACCGGCGCCCTGCGCACCTGGCTGGACGCCGCCTTCGACGGGCGGGCCGTCGCGTGAGCACCGCCACGCGCCCCGCCGCCGGGGCCCCGGCCTCCCCCGCGGCCCCGCCGCACCCCTCCTTCGGCGGGTTCGTGGCCGCCGCGGCGGCCGCGGGCCGGCTGGTGGTCCAGCCCCGGATGGGCTTCGGGGACCCCGCCCTGATGCGCGACGGCCTGTCCCGCACCCGGGGGGCCGTCGCCACCACCGTCGGCACCCTGACCATCGACAGCTACACCCGCGTCGGAGACCTGGCCGCCGCCCGCGCCGCCCTCGACGAGGGGGCCCGCCTCAACGGCTACCCCATCGCCAGCCATCCCGCCGCCGTCACCCGGGAGCTGCTCGGCGGGGTCCGGGACGCCTCCTTCCCGGTGCAGGTCCGGCACGGCTCCTCCCGCCCGGAGGCCATCATCCGGGCCTCGGCGGCGGCCGGGCTGGACGCCACCGAGGGCGGCCCCGTCTCGTACTGCCTGCCCTACGGCCGCACCCCGCTCGCGGAGTCCGTGGACAACTGGGCCCGCGGCTGCGAACTGCTGGCCGAGCTGGCGCCCGCCCCGCGCAGGCCGCACCTGGAGACCTTCGGGGGCTGCATGCTCGGCCAGCTCTGCCCGCCCGGACTACTCGTGGCCATCAGCCTGCTGGAGGCGGTGTTCTTCGTCCGGCACGGCATCCGCAGCGTCTCCCTGAGCTACGCCCAGCAGACCCACCCCGGGCAGGACGCCGAGGCGGTCCGCGCGCTGCGCCGGCTGGCGGCGGAGTTCCTGCCCGCGGACGTGGACCGGCACGTGGTGCTGTACACGTACATGGGCGTCTTCCCGCACACCGAACGGGGCGCCACCCGGCTCCTGGAGGACTCCGCGCAGCTCGCGGTCCGGGCCGGGGCGCAGCGCCTGATCGTCAAGACCACCGCGGAGGCGCACCGCATCCCCTCGGTCCTGGAGAACGTACGGGCCCTGGAGACGGCCGCCGCCGCGTCCGCCCTGGCCGGGCGGCCCGCGGGGGCCGGTGCGGACCCGCGGGAGGCGGACGGGGAGGTGTACCGGGAGGCCCGGGCCTTCGTGGAGGCCGTCCTGGAGCTCTCCGACGACCCGGGGCGGGCCCTGCGCGCGGCCTTCGCCCGGGGGGTGCTGGACGTCCCGTTCTGCCTGCACCCCGACAACGCGGGCCGCAGCCGCAGCTTCCTCGACCCGGCCGGCCGGCTGCGCTGGTCCGACACCGGCGCCATGCCGGTGGTCCCGCACCTCTCCCCGGGCGGCCGGACCCCGATGACCTCGGACGGGCTGCTGCGGGCCCTGTACGCGGTCGCCGGCCGCTACGACGCCCCGGACGGCACGCCCGCCCGGGCCCGGCCCGCCCGGGAACGGGACGCCGTCACCGCCGCGAGCCCCTCGTGACCCCGCCCGCCGCCGGCCCGCCGCCGGCCGCCCCGCCGTCTTCCCCATCCCTCGCACAAGGAGCCGACATGGACCTCACCACCCCGCCCCCGCTGGGCGAACACCTGGCCTCACCTCAGCTGCGGTCCGCGATGCTGGTCCAGCAGGAAGCCCTGTACGCGGCACGGCAGTTCCTGCGCGGCGAGGGGTTCACGGAGCTGCTGCCGCCGCTGGTGGGCCCGGTCACCGACCCGGGCGGCCGCGGGGCGAAGGCCCTGGACGTGGACTACTACGGCCGCCCGTACAAGCTGATGACCAGCGCGATCCTGTACAAGCAGGCCTCCCTGAAGGGCTTCCCGCGGCTCTTCTACATCGCCCCGAACGTACGGGTGGAGCCCCCGGAGACGGCCTCCACGGGACGGCACCTGGTGGAGTTCCACCAGATCGACGTGGAGATGGCCGGGGGAACCCGCGAGGACGCCCAGGAGATCGCCGCCGGGCTCCTCACCCACGTGGTGGAGCACGTGTGGACCGCCGTCCCCGAGGTGCTGCGCGAACTGGGCCGCGAGGAACTGGACTTCGCCGAGCTGCGCGCCGGCAAGTTCGAGGTCCGCACCCACGAGGAGGTGGTGGGACGGCTGATCGCCGAGGGCCACCCGCAGAGCCCCGACGCCGAGATCGACTGGGCGGGCGAGCGGATCCTCTCCCTCGCCGCCGACCGGCCCTTCTTCGTGGACGACTACCCCAAGGGCTCGCGCGGCTTCTACGACCGCGAGGACCCCGAACGCCCCGGTGTGCTGCGCAACTTCGACCTCCTGGCGCACGGCGGCTACGGGGAGATCGTCAGCGGCAGCGAACGCGAGTCGGACTACGCCACCATCGTGACCCGGATGCGGGAGAGCGGGGAGAACCCCGCCAAGTACGCCTGGTACCTGGACCTGGCCCGCGAGGGCATCGCCCCCAGCGCCGGCTTCGGCATGGGACTCCAGCGCCTGGTGCGCTTCCTCACCGGCCTGGACGCCCTGTGGCAGGTCAGCGCCTACCCGAAGCTCCCGGGGGTGATCGCGCCGTGAACTCCCTGCACGCGGCCGGCTTCCCCGAACGGGAGGTGCGGGCCCGGGCCCGCACCGGCACCGCCGAGGTGTTCCCCGCCGCCGAGGGCTACGGCGACGGCGGCGGACTCTACGGCGCCGGCGGCTCCCCCGCCCCGGCCCCCGGCGGGCACCCGGCGCACGGGCCGGACGCACTCGACCGGCTGCGGATCGTACCGCCGGTGTTCATGCCCCGGCGCCTGGAGAAGCTCATCGACCTGGGCCGCGAACCCTCCTACGAGGACGTGGAACTCGGCGGCTCCGTAGGCGGTTTCACCACCGCGCTCCCGCTGTACCTGTCGGCCTTCGGCTCCACCCGCGCGGGCAGCGGGGACCTGGCCCTCGCCGCCACCCGGCAGGCCGCCCGGCTCGGCCTGCCCATGGTCATCGGCGAGAACATGGTCCCGGTGCACGGCTACCGCCGCGGCGAGGGGGACGGTGTCCGCTCCGCCCTCCTGGAACGCATCGCCGTCTACGCGGAGACCGTCCCCGACGGCCTCGGCGGAGTGGTCGTCCAGCAGTCCACCGAGGACGCCGACTCCGAGGTGTGGAACCTCCTCTACAGCGACCCCGGCACCCGCGCCCTGCGCGACTCCGGGCGGCTCGGCTTCGAACTGAAGGTGGGCCAGGGCGCCAAGCCCGGCCTCGGCGGGATGACCGTGGTCGGCGCCGGGGAGGCCGGGCGGCTCGCCGGGCAGTTCGCCGTCCGCGACGTGCTCGGCGACCCGGAGCGGTGGCTGCGCTGCGCCACCCCCGGCACCTTCACCGAGGAGATCGTCCGCCAGCAGCTGCGGTTCATGCGGAACAACTTCCCGCTGGCCCGGACCTGGGTGAAGTTCCACCCGGGCCGCGACATCGGCCGGGCCGCGGCCGTCGCCTGGGCCGCCGGCGCCGACGCCGTCACCGTCGACGGCGCCGAGGGCGGCACCGGCTGGGCCCCCCGGGTCTTCCTCGACCAGGTCGGCCTGCCGCTCGGCGAATGCCTGCGCCGGATCGGCACCCCGGCCGGGGACCTGCTGGCCACCGGCCGGATCTGGGAGGGCGGCCGGGCGGTACGCGCCCTCGCCCTCGGCGCCCGCGCCGTCGGCCTGGGCCGGGCGGCCCTGGTCGCCGTGGACGAGGACCCCGGGCACGGGCTGGAACGCCTCGCCGAGGCCCTCGCCCTGGAACTGCGGCTACTGGTCAGCGCCCTCGGCAAGTACCGGACCGCCGACCTGGACCCGTCCGACCTGTGGGACCCGGCCGCCGCACCGGAGCCCGCCGCCACACCCGCGCCCTCCCCCGCACCCGCACCCGCGCCCGCGCCTGTGCCGGCACCCGGACCCGCGTCCGCACCCGCCACCACCGCCC